>NZ_JBXGSI010000009.1:0-234863 GCF_056790315.1 Sphingobium sp. VMM | reverse complement strand
TTCTCGCTATAGAATGACCGCAGCTTCTCCCAGATCCCGTCCAGATCAACGAAACGATCCACCGCCCGCAACAAGTGGCTCTGGGGAACATGATCTTCCAGGCTGAAGCTGTAAAACAGCACCTCCTGCATCACCGTCCGATCACCCATCATCAGCCCGTCGCCTAACGACAACGCCAGTGAATCAGAACCGCGCCATCACTGCAAAGACCGGGTCTTCAACACTATCGGTCGAAACACGTTGATCCCTATCAGCGTCATCCTAGCGAAAGGCTCTCTTGGACTCGTCGAAGGATCCGGGATTCCTTCTGTGCTGCGAGGGCGCGCTGAATGGATCCTGCATCTAATGCAGGATGACGGCCGGTTTGGCGGGCGATCTTTGGCTTTACCAGAGCACGCCGTCGACCGGCTGGACCGGCGGAGGCCCTTCGCGGCCAAGCGTGTCGCACATGTCCGCTTCGATCGTGGTGGTGATGCTGTCGAGCGGCAGGTCGTGGACGTCGTTGCCGAACGGATCGACCAGGTCGTCGCCGATCTGCAGCACGGCAAGATACATGAAGCCCGCGACCGCCGATCCGACCGGGGTGGCGATGCCCAATGTCTCGACCAGGCCGATCGGCAGCAGGATGCAGAAGAGCCGGGTAAAGAATTTGGGGAAGCTGCGATATTGGGCGGGCAGCGGCGTGTTCTTGATCCGCTCCATGCCGCCCTGCGCGTTCGACATGTCGACCAGCAGCCGTTCGATCTGGGTCTGCTGGATGCTGTCGATCCAGCCGTCCGCGCGCGCCTGTTCGACCCGGCGGCCCGATCCGTCGAGCAGGCCGTTGGCGGGATTGCGACGGCCCAGTTCCGGAATCTCCGGGCCGGCGAGCAGGCGGCGCACATCGGGCGCGGGATCGATCCGGCGGAGCTGGCAGCGCAGCGCTTGGACATAGGCGATATGGCGTTCGACCAGGGTCTGACGCAGGTCCGCCGTTTCGGCCCGGTCGGGGATGAAGTTCATCACCGCGCGTGCCCAGCTGCGCGAGACATTGACCATCGCACCCCACAGGATGCGGCCTTCCCACCAGCGCTGATAGGCGGAGTTGACGCGGAAGCCGAGGACCAGGGCGAGCGCGGTGCCGAAGATGGTCAGCGGCAGGGCCGGCGCCTTGAAGGGTGAGATGAAGTAGAAGATGGTGACCGCCAGATCCCAGAAGAACAGCGCGATCAGCGCGCGCCACGCGGTCTGGAAACTCTGGCGGATACGTGGGGCACGTCCGACGATCATAGGGGGAGCGGTTCTCTACAGGTCAGGCGATGTCCGTGCCGTCGGCTTCATCCAGTTTCAGCCAGGCATGGCGCAGCGCCATGCCGCCGATGATGCCGACCGCCTTCAGGATGGTCGCATAGATGGTGGGGGTGCTGTCGCTGATCGCCAGCCAGGCGCAGGCGAAGCAGAGCGCCATGGCGGCATAGATGGGCAGCGCCTCGATATCGTTCCAGGCAAGACGCTGATTGGTCTTGGGCGTGGGCGCGGCGCGCGTTGCGGCGAGCGTGCGGATCATGGCGGTCCTTTCCGAAATGGAGCCGACGGGCGGCCTTTGTTCGAAAAATGATGCGACGCACAAGCGACGGTCAACGTGGTCCACACCATGCAAGCCAGCCTTGCGGTAGCGGTAACGCCAGCAAAATTCCGTCGCATTTCCGTGCCGTTTGGGAGACGTGGCAATGTTTTCACACGGAACTGCAACCTTGCGCCTATTGCAATGCAGCGTAACGCGCATAGCTTTTTGCGCATGGCCGATCGCTATGCTGAAATCCTGTCCTTCGTGAAAATTGCCGAATCGGGCAGCCTGTCCGAAGCGGCCAAACGACTGGACCTGTCGCTTGCCGCGACCAGTCGCCGCCTGTCGCAACTGGAGTCGCGGCTGGGGGTGATGCTGGTGCGCCGCAACAGCCGGCACATGACGCTGACGCAGGAAGGCCAGATCTTCTACGAGAAGGCGGGGCAGGCGCTGTCCGACATCGACCAGGCGGAAAATGTCGTGATGCGCAACGCCACCGAACCGGTCGGGGCGCTGCGCGTGGTGACGACGCTGCATTCGGGCCGCAGCCGGCTGGCGCCGCTGTTCCAGCATTATGCGACGCTGCACCCCGAGGTGGCGGTGCATCTGGAGGCGGCGGGGCAGGCAGCCAATATCGTCGAGACCGGCCATGACATCGCCATCTGTTTCGATCCGCCGCCCGACAGCGGCCTGATCATGAAGCGGCTGGCCGACAATCCGCGCATGCTTTGCGCCTCGCCCGAATATCTGAGCCGACGCGGCGTGCCGCGCACGATCGAGGATCTGGCCAGCCATGACCGCATCGTCATTGGCGGCGGGCAGGATATGTGGCGCGCGATCGACATGGACATGGGGCGAGACAATAGCCGGGCGAGCCGGGTGCTGAGCACGAATGATGGCGAAATGGCGCGGATGTGGGCGCTCAATGGCGCCGGTATCGTCATCAAGTCGCTATGGGCGGTGTCGGACGATCTGGAAGAGGGGCGGTTGCAGACGGTGCTGCCCGCTGTCGCGCTGCCGGAATCGCCGATCGTTGCCCTCTATCTGCCGGCGCAGGGGGACAGTGCCAAGGTGCGCAGCTGCCTCGACTTCCTGGCACGCCATCTGAAGCCGGCCGAGGCGACCCCGGCCGCCGCCTGACCCGATTTTGACAATGCGCGATCGGCGCGATCGACTGTCTGCGGACCGTCGATCGCGCCGATGGTGATTCACGGCCGCCTGCTTCCGCCGGAGCGCAGCCATTCGCCATGACAATCGATCTGTCAGGCCAATTTGTCTGACAAGTGCCGTGTTCATCAATATTGGTTTGACCAATATGTTGCGCTGGCCTGATCTGTCGGTTACATCCTTTTCGAAATCTGGAGCCGAGTCCCGCAATGTGGGCTTTGATGCCGGTGCAGTCGGGCAAACCGGCGCATCGGCCGATGGCTCCCGGTGGCAGCTTTGGAACACAGGATCGGGAGAGGTTGATGAAGGGGCAGTCGAAAATGGCAGTCGTGATGGCGAGCCTGCTGGTTGGCGTCGTATCGGGGGCGCTGGCGGGCATGGCCCATGCGCAGGCGCAGGATATGTCGGCTGGCGACATCATCGTGACGGCGCAGAAGCGCGAACAGAATGTGCAGGATGTGCCCTTGTCGGTGCAGGTGCTGGGCGAGGCCCAGTTGCAGGCCAATGCGGTGCAGGATTTCAACGATCTGAGCCGCGTGTCGCCGTCGCTGAGCATCCGGCCGGCGGAAAATCCGGCGAGCGCCAATGTCGCGATCCGCGGCGTCGGCACCCTGGCCTTCAGCCCCGGCGTCGAGCCGAGCGTCGCGGTCATCCTGGACGATGTGGCGCTGGCCTTCCAGTCGCGCGCCTTCACCGATCTTTCCGATATCGAGCGGATCGAGGTGCTGCGCGGGCCGCAGACGACGCTGTATGGCAAATCGGCCTCGGCTGGCCTGATCAATATCGTGTCCAAGGCGCCGACAAAGACGCTGACCGCGTCGGTGCGCGGCATGATCACCACGGATGACGAGCAGCAGATCGGCGCGGTTCTTTCCGGGCCGCTGACCGACACGCTGGGTTTCCGCACCAGCGTCAACTATGATGATTTCAAGGGCAATTCGCGCAACCTGGCCGATGGCAAGACGCTGAACGGGCGCCGCTATTTCTCCACCCGCAACAAGCTGCGCTGGAACCCGACGGCTGAGTTGCAGGCCGATCTGGCGATCGATTATGCCGATGGGCGGACGACATCGACGCGGCCCTTCATCGAACTGGGCGATAATGCGATCCTGCGCGGCAACCCGGCCTTCACCCAGGATGTGTTCGCGCCGGGCATCACGGTCGACAAGGACAATACGGACGTGTCGATCGATTTCCCGACCGGCAACACCTATAATGATTTCGCCCAGTCGCTGCGACTGAGCTATGATACGGGCGGGCCGACGATCATGTCGATCACCGCGCATGACCGCTACAAGTCGCATGACTGGTTCGACAGCGACGATTCCGCGATCACCAGCTTCCAGAATTTCCAATATGGCCATTTCGACAGCGAACAGTTCAGTCAGGAACTGCGGCTGATTTCGCCCGGCAAGGACCGGTTCCGCTATACGCTGGGCGCCTATTACAGCAATGTCGACATCGGCCGCGACTTCTATCGCGGGCCGCTCTTTTCCAACGCCAATTGGGATGCGACCAATGGCAGCGACCTGATCGCGGGCTTTGGCCAGCTGGAATATGATCCGCTGCCCGGCACGACGCTGATCGCCGGTGGCCGCTACAGCCGGGAAAAGATCGATTATGTGTTCACCGATCTGGCGGCCAGCCGGGTCTATGCGGGGCGCAGCAGCGACAGTTTCGGCACCTACAAGCTGGGCATCAAGCAGGATGTCGCGCGCGACATGAACCTCTATCTCACCTATGCGACCGGGCATAAGGGGCAGGCCTATGACATCTCGTCGGGCTTCAACCAGGCGCGCGCCGACGCCGGCCCGGTGAACCCGGAAAAATCCGACAGCCTGGAGCTTGGCTTCCGATCGCAGTTGCTGGATCGCAAGGTGACGCTGAACCTCACCGTCTTCAATTCCAACTTCCGCGATTTCCAGACCCAGGCGGTGGAAAATCTGGCCGACGGGACGCAGAATTTCCGCCTGACCAATGTCGGCAAGGTGCGCATCCGGGGCCTGGAAATGGAAACCAGCATCCGCCCGGTGGCCGGGCTGACCATCAATGGGTCGCTGACCTATCTGGACGCCAAGTTCAAGGAATTTGCCGGCGCGGCCTGCTATGTGAACCAGACCGCGGCGCAGGGATGCGTCGGCACGCCGCCGCGCCAGGATCTGAGCGGCAAGGCGATGCTGATCTCGCCCAAGTGGAAGCTGGCGGGCAATATCGATTATGCCCAGCCGCTGGGGCAGGGGCCGCTGGAACTGGTCGCGCAGGGCGCCGTCACCTGGCAGAGCAAGGTCGTGCCGCTGGACCAGAATCCGCGCACCATCCAGCCGGAATATGCGATGGTGAACATCGCGCTCGGCCTGCGCAGCGCCGACAAGTCATGGCAGGTGATGGGCTTCATCAACAATCTGTTCGACCAACATTATCGCTATCTGATCAACGATGTGTCGAACCGTTACGGGACGACGGCGATCCAGGGCTATGTGCCGCGTGATTTCCATCGTTATGGCGGCATCCGCCTGAGCTACAGCTATTGAGCTGGCGGGTTGCCGGGCTGGGCCTGGCCGCGCTGATCGGCGCGGCTGGCTCGGCCGGCGGCGCGGCGCCCTTGCCGGACATCTATGTGCTGGCCGGCCAGTCCAACATGTCGGGGCGGGGCGCGCTGGCGGACCTGACCGAGCCGGAAAGGGCGCCGGTGCCGGGCGTGAAGATGCTGGGCAATGACGGCATCGTGCGGCCGGCGATGGAGCCGATCGACAGTGCGCAGGGGCAGCAGGACATGGCGTCGGCGGACCGGCTGGCGGCGGTCGGGCCGGGCCTGTTCTTTGCCCGCGCGCTGATCGCGCGGCAGCGGCGGCCCATACTCCTGATCCCCTGCGCCAAGGGCGGCAGCGCGATCGCGCGCTGGCGACCCGGCGGGGATCGGACAACGCTCTATGGATCCTGTCTGGCGCGGGTGCGATCGGTCCGCGGACGGCTGGCCGGCATCCTCTGGTATCAGGGCGAGAGCGACGCGGAGAATGGGACGGCGGCAACGGGCTATGGCGCTGCGCTGGCCGATCTGGTCGGGCATTTCCGGCGGGATCTGGGACGCGCAGAGCTGCCGTTCCTCTTTGCGCAGATCGCCGATCGGCCGGCCGCGCCGGAGCATGTCGCGCGCTATCCGGGATGGGCGGTGGTGCAGGCGGCGCAGCGCGACATCGCCCTGCGCTGCGCCTATATGGTGCCGACCGGCGGCCTTGAGCGGCAGGCGGACGAACTGCATCTGGTGACCGATGCCCAGCGCCGGCTGGGCATGGCGATGGCGCGGGCGATGATGGCCTTGCAGGCGGATGGATGCGGGCGCTGAGGCGCGCCCGCTGCCTTACAGCGTCTTTTCGTAGACCTGATAGATCTTGTTGACCCTGGATTCGATGGCGTCGGCGATCGCGTTCATGCCCTGATTATCGTCCAGCACCCAGCCGATCTCGCCCCGCGTCGCGCTGTAATGGGCCAGGGCGTTGCGGCGGATATATTCGATCATCATGAAGGCGAGCTGGCTGGCCATGCGGGTGGATTGCAGCCGCTGGACCACGCCCATCAGCGGCACGCGCATCGTGCGCACCTGCGGCTTGCGCAGCCAGCGCAGCAGCTTGATCCAGCCGAACGGGAAGAGCGAACCGTTGAGCGGCTTCAATGCCTCGTTAAGGTCGGGCAGGGTCATCATGAAGGCGACCGGCTCGCCCTCCAACTCCGCGATCATGATCAGATCCTCGAACACCAGCGGCTTGAGCTTCTTGCCGGTGAAGGCGACTTCGGCGTCGGTGATCGGCACGAAGCCCCAATTCTTGCCCCAGGCATCGTTGAGGATGCCCAGGATGATCGCGGCTTCCTGATCGAACTTCGACTTGTCGACCTTGCGGATGGTGATGCGCGCGCTCTTTTCGCCGGAGGCGACGATGCGCTCGATCAGCGGCGGGAAATTCTTGGTGATGTCGAGCTCATAGGTCTTGAGCTGCTTGACCGGCTGATAGCCGGCGCCTTCGACCATCGGCTGATAGGCGGCGCTGTTATGGCCCATCATCACCGTCGGCGGATGATCATGGCCCTGGATCAGCAGGCCGGGCTCTTCCCAAATCGACAGCGAGATCGGGCCGAGCACGCGGGTCATGCCCTTGGCCTTGAGCCAGCCTTCGGCCGCGGCGATCAGGGCGGCGCCGGTTTCGGCATCTTCCGCCTCGAACAGGCCGAAATTGCCGGTGCCCGGACCCATACCCTGTTCGACCGGCTGGGCCAGCGCCAGCTTGTCGAAATGCGCGGAAATGCGGCCGACCACCTTGTTTCCGCGCCGGGCGAGGAAATATTGAGCCTCGGCATGGTCGAAGAAGGGATTCTTGCCGGGCGTCAGCAGGCCATAGACTTCGGACTTGAGCGGCGGCACCCAATTGGGATCATTGGCGTAGAGCCGCCAGGGCAGGTCGACAAAGGCCTTGAGATCGGCCTTGGAGGAAACGGGGGTGATGACGAGATCGGTTGATGCCACGGCGCAGGCCCTTGAAGAAATGTGTCGAGCAGTTCGGCGCTTGTTTGCGGAATGTCAATCTCGGGCCGGTGTCGGGGCGCTAGGAGTCGGTCTGGAAATGCGCGTCTTGCGCATCTGTACCGGCCCACACCCCCAACCGGGGTGAATATGTCACGTTGCTGCCACGATTGCAGCGCATTTGGAGTGTAGGGAAGGCAGCATGACTGTGCATGATCCCATATTGGCCGCCGCGTCGCGCACGCGGTCGGCTATACCCGACGATACGAAGATGCTGCGCGCTGCCGCGGATCTGACGCGCACCCTGTCGACCGCGAACCCGGCCATCTACTGGCCGGACATGCTGGCGTCGGCGCTGATCGGCTATGGCGCGCTGGCCGGTGCGATTCTGGCCCAGAATGTGGCGATCGCGATCGGCTGTGCCCTGTTGTCGATGATGGCGCTCTATCGCGCGGCCAGCTTCATCCATGAGCTGACCCATATCCGCAAGGGCGCGCTGCCCGGCTTCCGATTCGGCTGGAACCTGCTGGTCGGCATTCCGCTGATGATCCCGTCCTTCCTGTATGAAGGCGTGCATACCCAGCATCATGCCCGCACCCGTTATGGCACGGCGGAAGACCCCGAATATCTGCCGCTGGCGCTGATGAAGCCCTGGTCGCTGCCCCTGTTCATCGTCGTCGCCGCGCTGGCGCCGGTCGGCCTGATCCTGCGCTTTGGCGTGCTGACGCCGCTCAGCCTGATCATCCCGCCGCTGCGGCGCAAGGTGGTGGCGGAGTTTTCGGCGCTGTCGATCAATCCCGCCTATCGCCGCCGTGCGCCCGAGGGTGAGTTCGCCCGCATGTGGCATTGGCAGGAAGCGGGCGCCTGCCTGTTCGCGCTGGCGCTGGTCGGCAGTGTCTTCGCCTTCGGCTGGAAGCCCTTGCTCGTCTATATGGCGATCCATTCGGCGATGACCGTCATCAACCAGCTGCGCACCCTGGTCGCGCATCTGTGGGAGAATGAGGGCGAGGCGATGACCGTGACGGCGCAATATCTGGATTCGGTCAATGTGCCGCCGCCCGGCACGCTGCCCGAACTGTGGGCGCCGGTCGGCCTGCGTTATCATGCGTTGCATCACCTGCTGCCGAGCGTGCCCTATCATAATCTGGCGGCTGCCCATCGGCAGCTGATGGCGACGCTCGACATCGACTCGCCCTATCGCCAGGGCAATTATACCGGCATGTTCCCGCTGGTCGCCAAGATCGCCCGGAGCACGATGCACGCGCGCTGATCGCGGTGGATCGGGACAGGAAAGAAGGCCGGTGGAAACGCCGGCCTTTTTTATGGGCGGACGGGGGAGGCGGGTTGCGCGGCGACGCAGAAGGGCACCATGAGGTTGGTGCACTGGTCGCGATGCGGCACCATCAGTTCGAAGGGCAGCGGCGAGCGTTGATATTTGCCGCCGGCGGGCAGCATGAAATGGCCTTCGTTGACGATGCCCCATTGCCCCCGTTCGTCCCGGACCGCGATGCGGCTGGCGGCGTGGCTGTCCTGCCAGTAGGAGGCCATGGCGACGATCGAGGGGAGGCGCGGGGGCACGCCATCGATATCCGACACGTCCCGGCCCGACCAGGCAAGGCCATTGTCCAGCCGGCGCGCCTCGCGCACATAGAGCTGGGGCGACCAGCCGGGCGTGTCGGCGGGATGGCAATCGGTGTGGCGGCCGCGCACCAGGCCCCAGTTGCGCACATCGCGTTGCAGCCCGGCGGGAATGCGGGGATCGCGGCCATGGGCCATGGCGTGGAACCAGCCGCGAATATAATTTTCATGCGCCTTCCATATGCGTTCGCGCGCATCATAGTCGGCCGCCGGATAGGCGCGGTTGAGGCCGACCGCGTCGAGCGACATGGTGCCGCGATTGTTGATGTCGTAGATGCCCGGCGCGACCTCGTCCGCCTTCACCAGATCGCGGGCGAAATGCCAGTCCCGGCCATAGAGCTGGCCGGCGCGCCGGCGTCGGTCGAAATCGCGAAACAGCAGTTCATAGTCGGCCTCGCGATAGCCATCGGGCGCGGTGGCGGGCAGGTCGAGCCGCAGTTCGGGCCGATCGGTCATGGTCAGGCGGAAGCAATAGGCCTGCACGCCATCGTCGGCGGCGCCGACCGGTCGGTTCGGCGCGGGATCGACCCCGGCGATCAGGCGGCCCGACGGCTGGTCGACGAAAGGGTTGATCGGCAGGATATTGTCCTTCTGCGGCGGATCGGTCCGGGTCAGCAGCTCATAGCGTGACCCGCGATAGCCATTATAGGGATTGGCCCGGTCGGCGGCTTCGCGCCCGACCCTGGTGCTGATGCCGGCGCGGGCCATCAGGTCGCCTTCATAGGAGGCGTCGATGAAGATGCGGCCATGGGCGCGAACGCCCGAGCGGGTGATGATCTCGCGGATGGCGCGATCGGTCCGGTCGACGGTCTCGACCCCGTCCGACCAGAGGACCGGCACCCCGGCGGCATCGAGCAGGTCGCGGAAATAGGGGGCAGCAACGGCCGGGTCGAAGGCGTAGCGATTGCCCGGCATGCCGCCCGCCGCCGCCAGCGCGGCCATGGTGGTGCGGGCATAGCCGCCGACCGCATCGATATCGCGTATGTCGGTCCAGCTGAGCCCGCCGGCCAGCATGCCGCCGGGCTGGATTTCGCGCCAGCCGCCGATCAGCACCGCCGACGCGCCCAGATTGGCGGCGCTGACCGCGGCGATGACGCCGGCGGGGGTGGCGCCATAGACGACGACATCGGCATCGGCCCAGGCTTCCCCGGCGAGCGCGGTGCGGCGCGGATGGATGAGGGCGGCCGGCTTGCCGCTGGCCTGATGGCAGCTGACCAGGCCGGCCGCACCCGCTGCGCCCGCCATCGTCGCCAGAAACGCGCGTCTGTCCATGACCGCCCCCATCCCGGATTGCCCCTGCAAAGGCTTTCCGATTTGCGGGGGCGTGGAAATTCCGGTCGAACACCTAATGGATTGCGCGGTCAGGGCCGGGCAGGACGGGACTGGACCGTTGCAATATGCGACTGGTCTGGCAGGATCGGCGCTCCACCACCAGAAAAGCAGGAGTGGGTGCATGATCATCTATGGCGCGCGGCCGTCGCCCTTTGTGCGCAAGGTCATTGTCTTTGCAGCGGAAAAGGGGATTGCGGTCGAGGTGCGGCCGGCCGGGTTCGGCAAGGGCGGCGAGGCGTTCGAGCGGGCGTCCCCCTTTGGCAAGATCCCGGCCCTGGTCGACGGCGATTTCGCGATCAGCGATTCGTCCGCGATCATAACCTATATGGATGCGCTGCATCCCGAGCCGAACCTGATCCCGACCGAGGCGAAGGCGCGGGCGCGGACGATATGGTATGAGGAATTTGCCGACACCATCGCCCAGCCGGTGGGCGTCGACATCTTCTTCAACCGGGTGGTCGGCAAGCTGCTCGACATGCCGCATGACCCGGCCCGTGCCGACCGGGCTGAGGCAGAGAAGATGCCGGGCATCTATGATTATCTGGAGGCGGTTCTGCCCGAGAGCGGCTGGCTGGTGGAGGATCGCTTCACTTTGGCCGACATTGCGGTGGCCTGTCCGCTGATCAATGTCTGCTATTGCAGCAACGGGTTGAAGGACGGGCGCTGGCCCAGGGTGAAGACCTGGCTCGACGGATTGCGGGCGCGGCCGAGCTTTGCCGGGGCGATGGCGCAGGAGGCGCGGATGCTGGGCAAGGCTGTATAACCCATATGGAACATTTTGCTTGACATCGTCACGCTGATCGGGCAGAGAAGAGGAAAGTCGATAATTGCGACTCGTCGGCGTCGGTCGGTGGTGGCGCGATGGGTCGGCTGGGCTGTGGAAGGCGGGGTCTTCGAGGGCGGCTTTTGGGCTGGGTCTTTGGGCTGGTCTTCCAGGTCAGGATTGGCAGTCGGTCCTTGAGGGCTGGTGCGTGACGGTGCGGGGCTTTTGGAATGCCGGCGCCGTGATGCGATGCTGACGGATATTGCCATCAGGTGAGGCGAAAGGGGCTGGTTCGGTTGGGCCGGCCCCTTTTGCGTTGGGCGAGCGCGCGGGGCTGAAGCTGAAGCTGGCGCTGTCGGGGCGGTGTGCGGGGAGCCGTCGAGCGGCGGGGTGGCGCGGGGCTGCTGCCGATGGCGGCGTGCGGCGCGTGGTCGCTCGGCGGGGCGATGGTTCGGGACAATCGGGGGAGAGGGTGATGGCGGCGCGAAAGGGGGCGGCCGGGCGGCCGGAGCGCGTGGCGCAGCGGCAGGCGGCGGGCGAGGGGGTGCGGACGCAATTGCGACAGGTGCGCAGGGATGGCTGGGCGCAGAAGGACCGCGCGCGCTTCCTGGCGGAGCTGGCCGAGACCTGCAATGTCAGCGAGGCGGCGCGGACCGTGGGGAAGAGCCGGCAGGCGGCCTATGGGCTGAAGCAGCGCGACGCGGAATTTGCGCGCGACTGGGATGCGGCGATCGAGCAGGGCTATGGCGAGATCGAGGCGATGCTGATCCGGCTGGCGCTGCATGGTTGCGAGAGCGAGGAAATCATCGAGGATGGCGAGGGTGCGGTGAAGACCCGCAAGGTCAAGCGCGCGCCCAATCCGTCGCTGGGGCTGCAATTGCTGAAGCTGCATGCGGCCCAGGTCGCGGCGCGCCGGGCGGCGCGGGGCGATGCGACCGGACCGGGCAGCCCCGAAGCGATCGCCAGCGTCGAGCGGGTGCTGGCGGAGATACGCCGACGCCGCGCGGCGGCGGGGACGTGAGGGGGAGGGCCTGTGCGCGGCGCCGGCTTTCCGTGCGGGGATCTTCGATGGATGGCGCGCTGGGGCAGCGCTTTCGCGGCACTGTCGCAAAAATGGGCATGTATTACTACGTGTAGACGGGGGTCGGGATAATATTGATGATGTATTGAAGATGATTCGGTGAATATCCATGTGCTGATCGAGGTGTTGTCGTGAACGATCAAGACCGATTGGCGCGATCCAAGATCGCCATTGATGCGCGATTGAAGCGGCGAGATCAGCAACTGGCGCGCGAGCAGCTGGAACTTCAGAAAGCTGATTTTGAACTGCGGAAAAGAACCGCGACAGCTGATGGATTTCATTTCCTGCTGACGCCGACCGGCGTGGTGTTGATGGGGGCTGCGCTGGGGCTGATCGGGACGGCACTGGGCAAGGCCGCCGACTACGCCATAAAAAGACGCGAGCTGGAAACGAATATCATTCTGAAATCGAGTGATGTTCCGTCAAATGCGGATGTGAATGTGCAAGCCCGCCAGCGTGCGCTCAACCTCCTGTGGTTTGCCCAGGCCGGCTATATCGCGCTGTCCGATAACTATCTGTCCAAATTGCGCGCGACGGCCAATGTCGATGAGGGGCAGGCGGTCCCCCCGCCGGTCATCGCCAGCACGGCGAGTGCGACCAATTATACGGCAGAGGATGCCTCTTTGGTCGAGGCCGCGACGAAGACGAAGGCTGCCGCCTGGATGCGCGTGGCCCAGGGCGAGATAGGGCAGCGGGAAATTCCGGGGCCGGAAAGCAATCCGCGCATCGTCGCTTATAACAAGGCCGCGGGCCTGCCTGCCGATGACGCGGTTCCATGGGTCGGATCCTTCATGTGCTGGACGTTCAAGCAGGTGGGCAAGCCTTGCCCGGCCGCGCCCGGCCGCGCGTTGAGCTGGGAGAATTGGGGCCGGGAGATCGAGGATCCTGTGCTGGGCGCAATCGTGATAATGCAGCGCGACACACGCCTTGGCGCCGGATCGGGTGCGGTCGGCTTCTATCTTTCGGAAAAGCCGCAATCGGTTCGCGTGCTGATGGGCAACGCCTATGATCAGGTGACAGCCATCAATTTTCCGAGAGCCCAGGTGAAATCCTATCGGCTGCCACCTGATTGAGAACAGCTTTTGATCCGGGGGCGGGAAGGGGGATTGCGGACCACCCCATTTCGATCATGCCAGCGAAGGCTGGCATCTTAGGCAGGCGCACGCGACATAAACGGATAGCGCTTGAGCAAATTTCGATCCGACTGCCTCGGCGCGACTGTTCTATGCTCCTGTTTTGACGCGTTTTCCGGGTCATCAGGTGATTCCACCTGATTGGGAAATGCTCTAATGTTCCCCCATGGGCGATCAGGCGATGCTGACGAAAATCGATGGATTGATGTTGGCGGAGGCATTTGCGCCGGCGCATCGCTCCATGGCTCTGTCGGCCGGGGAAGCGGTGGTTCGGGCGCTGACAAGTCGACAATGGACGGAGCGATTTGCGGTCCAGGCTGAAGGACAGGCTGTGCTGATTCCGGCGCGCCTCTATTTTGCCACTGACCGGCTGCGATTGAGCAAGGGCGATCCGGCCTGGGGTTTGGCGCGCGCGTTGCAGACGCGCAGCAGCGATGGCTTCCTGCGCCAGGTTGCCGCGCGCGATCTGATCGGCGATTTTCAGCCCTGGGCCGCCCCGTTCATCGTCGCGCTGATCGGCGAATATATCGTGGAGATACTGGAAGACATAGCGGCCGGTCTCACGCCGGAAATGACGCCGGTGCTGGCCGCTTTCATTGCTGAAAATCCAGCCTATTGGCGGACCACGAAGCGCCGCGTGATGAGCTATTGGGACGCCTATTATCGACATGGCGGCTATGACATGCCCGTCACGCATGTGTCCCCTATGGAAGAGCCAAGCTGCTGGAGCCGGGTGAAGCGCCGCATGTTGCGCTATTGGAGTGTCTGTTATCGACATGATCGAGGTGATGTGATGCACCGCAGCTATCGACGGGACGAATATATCGGTTTCAAGCTGATCAATCGCCTCGACCTGGCCGTGGCTGGCCAGGCCTGACGAAGGAGGCGATGGGCGTTCTGGCTGCGAGGCCCTCTGCGGGCTTTCGTCAGCCACGCTTTCGCAAGCGAGAATGATGCTGCGCCTCGGCTCAGGCCTGTCCCCAGCCTGTGAAAACGGCAGCCCCGAAGCGATCACCAGCGTCGAGCGGGTGCTGGCAGAGATACGCCGGCGCCGCGCGGCGGAGGGGACGTGAGTTACGATTTTGGCGTGCGCCATAGTCGCTGAATGATGGTCGTGGCGAGGCGCCGATGGGCGATCCGCGCGACGCGAGTCTTTGCAAATATCCAGAATATCCGGCGACGGCCGCGCGCAATTTGTGTGTGCGCCGCTTTGGCGCGGCTCGCCCCTTTCATCGTTGCAATCAAAATATGTTGAAGGAGTGATTTCAAGAAGATTTGTCCAGTTAAATCATTATATTAGGAGCTTTGCATGACGGTTGTTTCTCCCATCAGTTATGGTGCTGTCGGTGATGGCGTGGCCAATGACAGTGCTGCTTTCAACAGCGCCATCGCGGCGCTGCCGTCTGGCGGTGGCGTGGTCGATATGCAGGGGCGGCCCTATGGCCTTCTGAATAGCGTCAATATCGACAAGCCGGTTCGCTTCATCAATGGAGGCAAATTCATTGCCCTTTCGGCGACGGGCGACCTGTTGAAGGTCGGTAGCGGCGTGGAGGGCTTCTCCTGCTCGGAAGTGACCTTTGATGTGTCGAGTGCCATCGCGCGGACCAGTGGCGCCGCCATCAATATTGCGGGTGATCCCAACCTGCTGGGCGCCGTCATCGGCCCCGTGATCACCAACAATATCTTCCGCAACCAGTTCCTGGCGATCAATGTCGACTATGCGCAGCATCCCGTCATTTCGGGCAACACGATTTTCAATACCGTGCGGACCGGTTCCGGCATCGTCATCGGCAACCAATATTATGTCCATGGCGCGACATTGAGCGGCAATCATCTGCAGGTCTCCGACGACAAGGACAAAGCGGCGGTCGGCATCCGGATCGGCTGGTGCGATGTCTATTTCATCGGCTTCAACAGTTCCGTGCGGCATGAAATCGGCGTGTCGATCAAGCCCGTCGGCAGTAGTCAATATGCCGGAACCGGCAAATTGATCGGCAATAATCTGGATACTTCCACCATCGCTGTCCTGGTCGAGCCGGAAAATGGCGGGCGGGTCTACACGCTTCTGGTCGACGGCAACTGGCTGTCGGCCAGCACGGCGGCTGCGGCGAAGATCAGGTCGAACAGCGGCATTGTGCGCGGTATTTCCATCACCAACAATGAAGCCAAATATGGCAGCGGCAATGGGATCGTGTGCGAAGGGCCGGCGTCGGGGACGGCGTTCGACGGGCTGTTCATTCGCGGCAACGTCGCTGCGTCGAACCCGAGCGGACGGGGTATCGACCTGAGCGGGGTCATCACGCATGTCAGTTCGTCCAACAATTATTGCGGTGTGGAACTGAACCCCGCCGGGATCGCGGACGCCAATCATACCGGCTATCATGTCAATGTCGGGGTCAGCGGCAAGTCCTGCTGCGACGATGTGGCCGGCAACAGCGTGGCGCAATTCCAGAATCTGAGCTCGACCTTCGCTGTGGCGGCTTGATCGAGCAAGGGCGGGGGCCATGAAGTTGGCCCCCGCCCGACTGGGTGAGGCGGTCGGATGATGAGGTGCAGGCCTGAGCTTTGAGCGTCGGGCTTTTGCGGTTGGGCGCTTCCTCTGATAGTCTGAGCACGAGGCTTTGGAGATCGGGCGATGCTGGTTGGGCTGATCCTGTTGGCGGCGGGGGCGATGATCGCGCTGTCGGTGCGCGCCGATTGGCGGTTCCGGGCGATCGACCGGCTGCCGATGCAATGGACGCTGACCGGGACGGTGAGCTGGCATGCGCCGCGGGCCGTGGCGCTGGCCTTCACGCCGGTGCTGGGGACGATGCTGATCCTGGCCGTGGGCGCGATGGCTTTGTGGGTGCCGCCGCGCGCCGGACAGGAGGGGCTGGTGATCCCGGTGCTGCTGGCGATCGCGGCGGGCATGGTGGCGATCCATGCGCTGCATATCTGGATGATCGGGCGCTGGGCGAGGGCGCGGCACTGAACGGGCATTGGGGCTGAGGAGGCGAGGATGCGGCGTGTGACCCGGAGCAGGATGGCGCTGATGCTGGTGGCGCCGATGGTGATGATGCTGCGCGCTGGCGCGCGCGGCGCGCCGCCGACAAGCTGGGCCAAGGCGGGCGTGTCGCTGGCCGACTATGCCGGCGATGCAGGGGCCTGCGCGGAGGCGACGCGGGACAGGGCGGTGACGGTGCGACCGGAGACGGCGCAGGCGCTGGATGCACTGAGCATGGTCGACCTGACGATGATCCTGCGGACCTATGGTGGCGATAGCGATGCCAGCCCGCTGATGGCGGCGGCGAATATCGGCATGCATCATGACGATGCCAATGTGGCGCGGCGAACGGCGAATTTCGGCGCGAAATATCAGGCGATAACGCGCAGCGACGTGCGCGCGCAGTTGCAGGCGGCGCTGGACCAGTGCCTGGTTGATCGCGGCTATGTGCGGATCATGCTGACGCCGGAACAGGTGGGCGGGCTGGCGAAGCTGAAGCGCGGGACCGCCGAGCGCACCGCCTATCTGCATGCGATCGACAGCGATCCGGCGGTGATCGCGGCGCAGCGGGTGGTGGAAGAATGACGATGCGGATCGGGATCGTCCTGGCCAGCCTGGCCTTGTGCGGGGCCTTGTTCTGGAGCGGGACGGTGCTGGTCGCGCTGATGATGGAATGGCTGGTCGCGCATCCGTGGGTGGCGAAGGCGATGGCGGCGTTGCCGATGCTGGTGCTGCCGCTGATGGCGGTGACGATCGTGCATTGGCGCCGCGATGCGGCGGACGCCGGCTGAACGGAAGGCGGCGGGCTGGCAAAGCGCCAATGTGGGACGGCGGAACGCACCGCCTATCTGCATGTGATCAACAACGATCCGGCGGTGATGGCGGCGCATCGGATGATGGAGGAATGAAGGCGCGCGGTGTGCCGCTCACTATATTATGCGGTGGACAATATAGAACGTGCAGTTTTCAATGATGACAATATTTGTTTCTTAATGTTTCATACATGGATTGGCTATAGCCGCCTCTGCGGGGTAAAGATCTGTGGGGGTTTTGGTGATCGGCAATATTGTCGTTCGCGTGCGCAGCGTGTGCGCGGGATGTCTCCACGATTTTCGGCATTCATGGCCGGTCATTCTGCTCGCGATGCTGATGACGATCCTGCTGGCGGCTGCCGCGACGGTGCAGTCCTTCCATGTCGACATCGTGGATCTGGCGCCGCTCTATGTTGCAATCATCATATTCTTGGCCAGCGGACTTTATATTCTTCGCCGCACGCCATCCGGGAATGCCGCCATGGCAGCGCGGGAAGGGAGCGGTCAGCGGCTGGGCCATATATTGGTGCTTACCGGGCTGTTCTACTTCATGGCAGCGACAGCTGCGCTGGGCTGTGCGGCGCTGGCGCGAACGGCATTGCCCTATGCGGATACGATGCTGGCCGCAGCGGACCGTGCGCTATATTTCGACTGGCTGGCGATGATGGCGTGGTTTCAGGCCAGTCCGCGGATCGCGACCTTGTTGATCCACGCCTATGCCGCGATCAACTGGCAACCGCAGTTGGCGATATTGCTGCTTTGCGGGCTGGGGCATCCAGCGCTGGCCTATCGGTTCATGACCGCCTGGGGCATGTGTTTGTTGCTGACGATAGTGATGTTCCCCTTCTTTCCGGCGGTGGCTGCATTCCATCATTATAATGTCGATCCGGCGCAGATGCCGGGTGCGACCGCCTGGGCTTCCTGGCATTTGGAGGCGTTGATGGAGGAACTGCGGTCCGGGGCTAAGGCCACGCTGGATAGCGATGCGCTGACGGGGATCATCACCATGCCGAGTTTTCATGCGGCATCGGCGATCCTTCTGATATTTGCCTTCTGGCCCTTCCCCTGGCTGCGCTGGCCGTTTCTGCTGCTGAACATGGTGATGTTCGCATCGGCCGTGCCGGTCGGCGGCCATTATCTGGTGGATACGCTGGGCGGTCTGATGCTGGCCCTCATCGCCATTGGGACGGCGATTGCCGTGCATGGAAGAGGCGAGGATATCCGTCTGGACTGGAAAACGATCGGGCATCAGGTCCGGCGACGGGAAGCGGGGCTGGCATCTGCCTGACGATGGCGGGCCGGCCTGTCGAGGATGAACGATCAGATGATTTTACCTGATGGGAAAAGCCTCTAAGAGACTGGTCAGATGAAGAAACTGATCCTGCTCGCCGCCGCTTCGGCCCTTGCAACCCCAGTGCTGGCGGCACCCGCCGCGCCGTCCGCGCCCGATGCGGCGCGGTTGAAGGCGACGGTCGAGAAGCTGGTCAGTTTCGGCACGCGTCATACGCTGTCGAGTGCGACCGACCCCAAGCGCGGGATCGGTGCGGCGCGGGCCTGGGGCAAGGCCGAGTTCGAGAAGATCGGCAAGGGCTGTGGCGGCTGTCTGAGCGTCGAGACGGTGGCGGATCGCTTCACGGGCCCGCGCGCGCCCGATGGCGTCGAGGTGGTCGATGTGCTGGCGATCCAGAAGGGTAGCGGTGATCCCAACGAGGTGGTGATCGTCGCGGGCCATATCGACAGCCGCGTGACCGATGTCATGAACATCACCAGCGATGCGCCGGGCGCCAATGACAATGCGTCGGGCACGGCGCTGGTGATCGAGGCGGCGCGGGTGCTGGCCGGGCAGAAATTCAACGGCACGATCGTCTATGCGCTGCTGTCGGGCGAGGAGCAGGGATTGTGGGGCGGCAAGCTGCTTGCCAGCACGGCCAAGGCGCGCGGCTGGCATGTGCGGGCGATGCTGAACAATGATATTGTCGGCAACACGGTGGGCCAGAATGGGCAAGTGGTTGCGGATCGCGTGCGGGTGTTCTCCGAAGGCATTCGCGCGGGCGACGACGCCAAGGCGAACCTGACGCGCCGGGCGATCGGCGGCGAGGATGACGGCCCGTCGCGGGCGCTGGCCAAGGCGATCGACGGCATTGCGCAGGCGGACCCGAAGATCGGGCTGGAGGTGCTGGCGGTGCGGCGGTTCGACCGGTTCGGGCGCGGCGGCGACCATTCGCCCTTCCTGGACCTGGGCTTCCCGGCGGTGCGCTTTTCGGTGGGGATCGAGAATTATGACCGGCAGCATCAGGACCTGCGCACCGAAAATGGCCGGGTCTATGGCGACACGGTCGATGGCATGGACTTTCCCTATCTGGCGAAGGTGACGGCGCTCAATGTTGCGACCTTGCGGCGGCTGGCCGATGCGCCCGCGGCGCCGGCGACGGTGTCGCTCGATGGCGCGCTGTCGATGGATACGCGGGTCTTCTGGGACGCGGTGCCGGGGGCGACGGCTTACAAGGTCTATTGGCGGCGCGCGGACAAGCAGGACTGGAGCGACAGCCGGGTCGTGACCGGCGCGACGCAGACGGTGCTGAAAGATATCGTGGTCGACGATCATTTCATCGGCGTCGCGGCGGTGGCCAAGGACGGGGCCGAGAGCCTGGTGACCTTTGGCGGGATGGCGCCGCGTAAATAGGATTTGGTTCGCGCGGAGGCGCGGAGGCGCGGAGATTTTCGGGAAGGCCGCCTGCGGGCGGCCTTTTTTGTTGCGCGCTGTTTGGGGAGAGGGGGCGGGGATGCAGATGGCCGATTGCGACTGGGTCGAGCAGGCGGCGGCCTGGCCCGAGCTGGCGCGCTGGCTGAGCGACGATGCGGCCGAGCGGCTGGGGCGGGACTGGCATTTCCTGGCGCGGCCCGCGCAACTGGCGCCGGCGGGCGACTGGCGCATCTGGCTGATGATGGCGGGGCGCGGTTTCGGCAAGACGCGGGCCGGGGCGGAATGGGTGCGCGCCATTGCCGAGGGCGATCCCGAGGCGCGGATCGCGCTGGTCGGTGCGACTTTGGGCGAGGCGCGCAGCGTGATGGTGGAGGGGGCGAGCGGCCTGCTGGCGGTGGCGCCCTGGTGGGCAAGGCCGGCCTATGCCCCGGCGCTGCGCACGCTGACCTGGCCCAATGGCGCGCAGGCGCGGCTGTTCGGCGCGGCCGAGCCCGAAAGCCTGCGCGGGCCGCAGTTCAGCCATGGCTGGGCCGACGAGATCGGCAAATGGCCGGGCGGGCAGGCGGCCTGGGACAATATGATGATGGCGATGCGGCTGGGGCATGATCCGCGCGTGGTGGCGACGACGACGCCGCGCCCGGTGCCGCTCGTGCGGGCGCTGGTGGCGAGAGATGGCGCCGATGTGGTCCTGACGCGGGGGCGGACGGCGGACAATGCAGCGCATCTGGCGGCGGGCTTTGTCGATGATGTGACGCGGCTTTATGGTGGCACGCGGCTGGGGCGGCAGGAACTGGATGGCGAACTGATCGAGGAGGCGGAAGGGGCGCTGTGGACCCGCGCGGCGCTGGAGGCGTGCCGGGTGCGGCATGTGCCGGGCGTGCTGGCGCGGGTGGTGGTGGCGGTCGATCCGCCGGCGACGGCGGGCGGCGATGCGTGCGGCATCGTCGTGGTCGGGCTGGGCGGGGACGGGCGCGGCTATGTGATCGCGGACGCGAGCGTGGCGGGCTGCTCGCCCGAAGGCTGGGCGCGGGCGGTGCGGATGGTGCAGTGCCACGAGGCGGATCATCCGTCCCGCTGGGCGGCCATCGTTTCGATCTCAGAGATTGCTCCGAAATTAAGTTGATTCGTATCAGTGGGTTATATTGACAGTGCATCCTGTCGTTGATTCAGCGGTATTGCAAAAAACTAAAGGAAATCAACGATGTGGGCCGATACCACTGAAACGCAGTATGTGCGTGCAGACTTGGCGGCCAAGCGATTTGATCGATGCCGAATGGGCGCTGCTCGAGCCATTCTTTCCGCCGCCCTCGCATGTAGGGCGGCCGCACAAGTGGTCATTCAGGCGGATTGTCGAGGCAATCCTGCATCTGTTGCGTGGCGGCAGCTCGTGGCGGATGCTTCCGCCGTGTTTGCCGCCGGTCTCGACGGCGCGGCGTTGGTTCTATCTTTGGCTGGACAACAGACTATGGTTGTCGTCGAGCCATACCCTGCTGCTGATCGGACGCGAAGCTGCAGGCCGCCAGGGCTCACCCAGTGCTGGCCTGATCGACAGCCAGAGCGTCAAAGCCACGGAAAGCGGCGGGTCGCGGGGGTATGACGCGGACAAGAAGACCAAGGGGCGCAAGCGCCATATCCTGACAGATACCGATTGTCCCGTGCATCTACCACGAGCGTGTCGTACAACGGCGTGATCCGGAGCGGCTATCGATCTGAGCCCGGCGCGATCAGGATCTGAAGGCGGAGGTGGTGCGCGTCTTTACTGAGAACTTCGGCGTCCACGGCGTGCGCAAAGTCTGGCGGCAGATCAACCGCGAGGGCTTTGCCGTCGCCCGATGCATCGTCGAACGGCTAATGCGCGATCTGCGTTTACAGGGGGTAATCCGTGGCAAGCCCTGCGCGCCACGGTCAGCAACAAGGCTGCGCCTTGCTCACTCAATCACGTCAACCGGCGGGGCTGTCAGAAATTTCGTGTGCGGTGAGGCATAATGGGTGACAAGGAGACCCAGTATGTTTCGACTGAAAGACCCCTCGATACCAAACGACATTCTAGCGCGGATCGACATTCACGGCAGCCAGATCATAGCCGCGGCGATATGAACGAAACCGGTGAAGTGGGCGGTGCGGCGATCGTAGCGTGTAGCGAAGCGGCGGAAATGCTTGAGGCGGCTAAAGCATCGCTCGATCCGGTTGCGGTGCTTGTAGATGGCTGTGTCGTGCGGAATGAAGGTCTTGCGATTACGCTTCGAGGGGATGACCGCTTCGGCCTTCATGGCGGCGATCCTTCCACGTAAGCCATTGCTGTCATAGGCTTTGTCGGCGAGTACGGCCTCGGCCTTCTGGCATTCCAGAAGGTCAGGAGCGGCGGTGACGTCGCTGGCCTGCCCCGATGTGATGCGAAAGCGTAATGGCTGGCCAAGCGTATCCGCCAGCATGTGGATCTTGGCCGTCAGTCCACCTCGGGAACGCCCCAGCGCCTGGTCCTTGCTCCCCTTTTCCGGTCGCCGCCTGTTGATGGGCGCGGACGATGGTACTGTCGATCATCAGATACTGCTTGTCGCGGTCGGCGGTCAGCGTGTCGAACACCCGCTCCCATACACCAGCATGGCACCACCGGCTGAAACGCCGATGAACTGTCTTCCAACGGGTGTAGCGTTCCGGCAGATCGCACCAGTGTGCGCCTGAGCGTGAAATCCACAAACATCCGTTCACGAACAATCGGTTATCCGATCCCGTTCGGCCCGGATCGCCGGCCTTACCGGGCAGCAAAAGGGCTATCCTCGCCCACTGCGCCTCGGTTAGCTCATATCGCTTGATCCCCATCCATCCGCTCCGCGCCTCAACACGGAGCCACATGAATCAGACATCACGCCGTTTGTGAATCCTGAATGGCGATCCGGCCTAGCTGACACTGATGCCGCGGCTGCGCTAAGCCAAGGCGGCCGGCTCGATTCCCAGAAGAAGGCGTTTGCCGAACGGGCGCTCAATGCGGAGATGGATCACCATCTTGGCCAGGACGAACAAAGGGGCAACACCCCAAACGGCTATTGCCGCAAGACAGTGACGACTGACGGGCGGCGGATCGAGATGGAAGTAGCACGCGATCGGACGGGCAGTTTCGCCCCGCAGCTGATTGCTAAATGCCAGCGCTGTTTCCCTGGCTTCGATGACAAGATCATATCGATGTACGCGCCTGGAATGAGTACGAGAGAGATCACCGGTCATCTGCGTGAACTGTACGGGATCGACGCATCCCTCGACCTGATCAGCACGATCACCAACGCGGTGCTGGAGGAAGTCTCAATCTGGCAACAGCGCCCGCTGGACCCAGCTGATCCGCTGGCTTTCTTCGATGCGATCCGGGGTAAGGTCCGCGATTAGGGCATGGTCCGCAACAAGGCGGTTCATATTGCCTTGGGGGACTTGTCCACCACAGCGATCACGGCAGCCAACCGGTCAGATATGCCGGCCTCAATCTCCTGTTCTGCAAGCGGAAGCGACGGGCGGGCGTGCGGTGCGTTCGATCAGGATGTCATTGCGTTGCGGTCTGCCGCTTCGCCGACGGTCAGGTGAAAGGCGAACGGCCTTTTCGGGGCGCCGGACCCCTGTAAACGTCTTGGCAATAATCCTGCCCCAAAGTGGGGCATGTGCTTTCAGGTTTACTATGGGGCTTGGCTATGATGCGGTCGGCGCCTAGCCTTGATGCCATGCGCATCTTCTTGACCCTGCTGCTGGTGTCCGCAGCCATCACCGCGTCGGCCTTTGCCCAGAGTGCGCCGGCCCCGTTCACCCTTGCCGAAAATGGCCGGGGCTTTGTCTCGCTTGCCGATGCGATCGGCGCGATCGGCGATGGCAAGGGCACGATCATCGTCGCGCCGGGCACCTATCGCCAATGCGCCGTGCAGAATGGCGGCGAGGTGACGATCAAGGCGGCAACGCCGGGCAGTGCGATTTTCGACGGGGTGGTTTGTGAGGAAAAGGCAGCTCTGGTGCTGCGCGGCCGCACCACCATGGTCGACGGCCTGATCTTCCAGAATCTGCGCGTGCCTGACGGCAATGGATCGGGCATCCGCCTCGAAAAAGGCAATCTTTCCGTCAGCAACAGCCTGTTCCGCAACAGCGAGGAAGGCATTCTGACCGGCGAGGATCGCGGTGCCACGGTCCAGATCGACAAGTCGACTTTCCGCCATCTGGGCCGGTGCGACCGCGATCTCGACTGCGCCCATGGCATCTATATCGGCCGGGTCGCGCGCCTTAGCGTCACCCGTTCGCGCTTCGACCAGGGCGATGGCGGCCATTATCTCAAGAGCCGCGCCGCGCAGGTCGATATCCGCGACAACAGCTTTGACGACAGCGGCGGCCATCTCACCAATTACATGATCGACCTCAGTAACGGCGCCAGTGGCCAGATCGTCGGCAACGACATGGTGCAGGGCAAGGACAAGGATAATTGGTCGGCCTTCATCACCATTGCGCCAGAGGGCCGCGAGCAGGACAGCAGCGCCCTGGTGATCGAAGGGAACAAGGCCGGCTTCGTGCCGGGCCTTGCGCGCGGCTCGACCTTCGTCGCCAATTTTACCGACGATGTCGTCCGTATCGGCCAGAACCAGCTTGCCCCGAGCATGAAGGTGAAGGACCGGCGCTGACTTTGCCGCGCCGATCTGATAGGGAAGGGCGATGCGCACCACCTATGACAGCGCGACCGTCCGCCTCTATCATCTGGGCGACGACGGTGCGGCGATGACGATCCTGTACGGCCCCCTGAGCGAAGCCCTGCGCGTCGCCGAGCAGCAGCCGCAGGACGTGCAGGACGGTCTGTTCCTCGCCACCGACAATGATGTCGTCGCTTATCTCGACCTGATCGAAAGCTGAGCGGTCGCGCATTTCGGACGAGAGAATAGGAAAAAGGCCGGTCCGTCAGGGGAACGGACCGGCCTTCGCTGGCCTGAAAACCAGAAGGGGGGAACTGGTTCAGGCGGGCATTTTTCAGGCTGCCTCGGCCGCTTCCTCGGCAGTGGGCAGGCGGATCAGATAGTCGAAGGCCGACAGGGCTGCGGTTGACCCTGCCCCCATCGCGATGACGATCTGCTTGTAGGGCACGGTGGTGCAGTCGCCGGCAGCGAAGATGCCGGGCTGGCTGGTTTCGCCGCGCGCGTCGATCTCGATCTCGCCACGGGGCGAGAGGGCGATCGTGTCCTTGAGCCATTCGGTGTTCGGGACCAGGCCGATCTGGACGAAAATGCCTTCCAGCTCGACATCATGCTCGGTGCCGCTGTTGCGGTCCTTGTAGCTGAGGCCACTCACCCGCTCGCCATTGCCGTTCACCCTGGTGGTCAGGGCCGAGGTGATGATCTTGACGTTGGGCAGGCTGGCGAGCTTGCGCTGCAGCACCGCGTCGGCGCGCAGCTGGCTGTCAAACTCGATCAGGGTGACATGGGCGACGATGCCGGCCAGGTCGATCGCCGCTTCGACGCCGCTATTGCCGCCGCCGATCACCGCCACGCGCTTGCCCTTGAACAGCGGACCATCGCAGTGCGGGCAGTAAGCCACGCCCTTGTTGCGATATTCGTCTTCGCCGGGCACGCCCATCTGGCGCCAGCGGGCGCCGGTCGACAGGATGATGGTGCGGCCCTTCAGCGACGCGCCATTTTCCAGCACGACCTCATGATAGCCGCCTTCGGTCTTGGCCGGGATCAGCTTCGCCGCCTTCTGCAGGTTCATGATCTCGACGTCATAATCCTTGACGTGCGCCTCCAGCGCCGAGGCGAGCTTGGGGCCTTCGGTGCGGCTGACCGAGATGAAATTCTCGATGTCCATGGTGTCGAGCACCTGACCGCCGAAGCGTTCCGCCGCCACGCCGGTGCGAATGCCTTTGCGTGCCGAATAGATGGCCGCAGCCGCGCCAGCGGGGCCGCCGCCGACCACCAGCACCTCGAAGGGATCCTGCTTGCGAATCTTCTCCGCCGCCTTCGCCTCGGCGCCGCTGTCGATCTTGGCGACGATCTGCTCCAGCTCCATCCGGCCCTGGCCGAAGGGTTCGCCGTTGAGGAAGATGGTGGGCACGGCCATGACCTTGCGGGCGTCGACCTCATCCTTGAACAGGCCGCCGTCGATCGCGACATGGCTGATCCGGGGGTTCAAGACGCTCATCAGGTTCAGCGCCTGCACCACGTCGGGGCAGTTCTGGCACGACAGCGAGAAATAGGTTTCGAACGCATAGTCGCCGTCCAGATCCTTCACCTGCTGGATCAGATCCTGCGCGGCCTTGGACGGATGACCGCCGACCTGCAGCAGGGCGAGCACGAGCGAGGTGAATTCATGGCCCATCGGCAGGCCGGCGAAGGTGACGCCGATATCGGTGCCGACGCGGCGGATCATGAAGCTGGGCTTGCGCTTGTCCGAACCGGTGGCAAGGCTGACCTTGTCCGAAAGCTCGGCGATTTCGGTCAGCAATTCGTTCATTTCGCGCGACTTCGCGCTTTCATCCAGCGAAGCCACCAGCTCGATCGGCTGGGTGATGTTCGCCAGATAGGCTTTCAACTGCCCCTTGAGATTTGCGTCCAACATGTCTGTCTGGCTCCGTGGGAAAAAATGGCGGGCCGTCCCGATCGGGAGGACGCGACGGCCCGTCCGGGGAATTGGTGCGACCCAAAAGCCCCGTTGAAATAGAGATAAGTCTGTAGAAAGCTTTTTGAAGGTCCGCCGGGTCCCCTCAATCTGGGCGAACCCGGCGGCCTTTCAGCACCTAAAGATGCTTAGATCTTGCCGACGAGGTCGAGCGAGGGGGCGAGGGTTTCCGCGCCTTCTTCCCACTTGGCGGGGCAGACTTCGCCCGGATGGCTGGTCCAGTACTGCAGCGCCTTGATCTTGCGCAGCAGTTCGGCCGCGTTGCGACCCACGCCCTCGGGGGTGATTTCGACCAGCTGGATCACGCCTTCGGGATCGAGCACGAAGGTGCCGCGGTCGGCCAGGCCAACGCCTTCGCGCAGCACGCCGAACTGGTTCGAGATGTCGTGGTTCTGGTCACCCAGCATGTAATAGTTGATCTTGCCGATGGCCGGCGAGGTGTCGTGCCAGGCCTTGTGGCAGAAGTGGGTGTCGGTCGACACCGAGTAAACTTCCACGCCCATGCCCTGCAGGGTGGGGTAGATGTCGGCCAGGTCTTCCAGCTCGGTCGGGCAGACGAAGGTGAAGTCGGCCGGGTAGAAGAAGAAGACGGCCCACTTGCCCTTGACGTCGGCATCGGTGACGTCGACGAACTTGCCTTCCTTGAAAGCGGTTGCCTTGAAAGGCTGCAGGGGGGTGTTGATGAGAGCCATGGGCTATCCAGTTCCTTGATTAGGGTTGCTGTTGCGAAGCCTGTTTAGGGAAGCGGATGATTCGGGGGAAATTGGTTTTCTCGGACATGTTGATAGATAAAAGCGATCACACACTATCCGATTAATCGAACAGCTCATTGATCCCGCAGGGCATGACCCATGGCCCGTTCGACCAGCTGCTGCGCCTCCGCCGCGCTGAAACTGGTGGGATCCAGGCAATATTCCAGCCACAGCCCGTCGACCAGCGCGGTGAGGCCGATGGCCTTGAGCCGTACCTGCGCGGCGGAGAAGGCCGGCGCGGCGGCGGCGACCAGCCCCTCCAGCTGCGCGCGCGATGCGGCATAGATGTCGGCATGGGCGGCCGCGACATCGGCGTTGGACTTGATCAGGCTCCAGAAGGCGATCCAGGTGGCGAGCAGGTCGGCGTCCAGCACGGGCTCACGGAAATTGGCCTGGAGAAAGGCACGCAGCCGGTCCAGCGGATCATCGCCCGCGCCCATGATCGCATCGTCCATGGCCTGGGACACGCGCTGCCCGACATCGCGATAAGTGGCCAGGATCAGCGCATCGACACCCTCGAAATAATGGGTCAGCAGCCCGGACGACACGCCCGCGGCGGCGCAGATGGCGCGGACAGAGGTGCCTGCCACGCCCTTTTCCGCCAGACATTTTGCCGTTGCGTCGATCAGTGCCTGCCGCCGGACATCGGCGGACTCCCGTACGAATTTCGCTCTCACTTGCCCCCCGGCATGGGACGACCCGGCGTCCCGAACATGCTATATTGTTGCCGCTCATTGTGCGGAAATGACGGGCGCTGGCAAGCGCCGTTCGACCCGATTGCGGATCGATCCGGCCGGTTCGCCCGTTTCCCCCGCATATTGTCGTCATGACAGCAAGGAGACCATGGATGATCCGACAGCCCGCCACCACGTCCGCCCTTCGCCTGATCCTGCCCGGTCTGGGCGCGCTATTGCTGCTGGGTGGCTGCGCCAAGGGCGTGGACAATGAAGCGGTGGCGAACAATGCGAGCGTGCCGGCCCATGCCGAGGCGATCGAGGATACGGACTCTGTCGCGGCCCCGGACAATGTAGGTGCGGCGCTGCCTACCGACGAATGGGTCGGGCGCTGGACCGGGCCGGAAGGGCTGTTCCTCGACATCCAGCCCGCACCCGACGGCAAGCCGGGCCATTATGCGCTGGCCAACAAGGATAATCTCGACCGGGAGGCGACCTATAGCGGCCTGGCCGATGGCGCGACGATCCGTTTCGTGCGCGATGGCCGCGATCTCGCCATCCGGCCCGGCACGGGGGCGGAGACGGGCTTCAAATATCTCGCCGACAAGCAGGACTGCCTGATCGTGAAGCCGGGCGAGGAAGGTTATTGCCGATAAAGCGGGATCGGCAAGGGGCATGCCGACGCGACAGGGGCGAAGTTCACAGTGTCGTGTGGCATTTCGGGCTGTTTGCACTGGATACGCGCTCGCCACGCGCCCATGGCGCGCCAGTCGCGCGTCAACTGGGTCAGGACAGCGTCGGGCCGACGCGCCGGTTGGGTCATGCCGACGCGACAGGGAGGTGACACATGGGGCACCGACCGTGGCGGGCTCCGGCCGGGGCGAGAGAAGGGGGCGGTGCTGGTGCTTCGCTCAGGGTAGATCAGAGATTAGGCGAGACGGACAGGGCTTTGCTGCGCTTGCCTGACGATGTCGGGTTTTGACGGCTGACGCGCAAATGCTGGCCTCTCCATCTTCGTCATCCCGGACTTGATCCGGGATCCATTCTGCGCTCGCTCTCGGGCGTAGTGCCGAATGGATCCCCTGAGTTCACAAGCGAAGTGCAACACCGCAGACAGGTGTTGCCATGTCAGGATATTACCAGCTTACGCTTGAGGAACGGTGTTCGATTGCCCGTCTTCATGAAGACGGGCAATCGATCCGGCAAATCGCTGCAGCTCTGGATCGCTCGGCATCGACGATCTCTCGGGAACTGAAGCACAACAGCGGCCACACGATCGGCTATCGCCCCGTCCATGCGCAGGAACGGGCAGCGGCACGACGGTGGTCGGGCTCCCGGCTTGAGCGCGATCACGCGCTACGCGAAGCCGTGCTCGACCGAATGGCGGCGGGGATGATCACCCGAACAGATCGTCGGGCGCATGACACATGATGCCCGTCACGCCGTCGTCAGTCATGAGCGCATCTATCGCTTCGTCTATGCCCAGATACGGCGAACCCAGGACTTCAGCTGGCGCCTCTACCTTGCGCGCGGCAAGTCCAAACGCGGCTGGCGCCGAAAGCCGGGCGGCTCGCCGGCAAACTTCATTACTGGCAGAAAACCGCTCTGCGAGCGCCCCGGCGAGGCCGACGACCGATGCACGCCAGGCCATTGGGAAGCCGACGCCATGCTCTTTGCAACCTATGGACAAGCCATCCTAGTCGCCCATGAGCGGCAATCCTGCCTGACGCTCGTCGTCAAAATGAAAGACCGCAAGGCTACAACCACCGCCAGAACACTCCGGGCCCTGCTCGCTCCCATACACCAGCATGGCACCACCGGCTGAAACGCCGATGAACTGTCTTCCAACGGGTGTAGCGTTCCGGCAGATCGCACCAGTGTGCGCCTGAGCGTAAAATCCACAAACATCCGTTCACGAACAATCGGTTATCCGATCCCGTTCGGCCCGGATCGCCGGCCTTACCGGGCAGCAAAAGGGCTATCCTCGCCCACTGCGCCTCGGTTAGCTCATACCGCTTGATCCCCATCCATCCGCTCCGCGCCTCAACACGGAGCCACATGAATCAGACATCACGCCGTTTGTGAATCCTGAATGGCGATCCGGCCTAGAAGGCAGACGTTGCTGCAACGCTTCCTTATCGATCAATGCGCTGCCAGCGTGATAGAATTGGTGGACGCATTGCTACGGCGATTCAGACCGAGAGGTCGGATCGATGCCCTGCCGCGAGGCAATGCCCATGAGCGTTATGTCGCCAGATGGGATCATCCGACGGATCAGGTAAGGGGTGTTCTGCGCCGAACCAAGGGTAATAACGGAATGCGACTGACTGTGTACAATAAACTGGCACGGCAAGATAATAGTCAACAAATGCTGAGTGCGGTTTAGGTCGGTCAATGCCAGTGAAGGTATAGAGGCTTTGCTCGATCTTGATTTTCTGCTCAGGCGGTATCGCAAAATGGGTTGTTGAATTGCAGCAGCGCTGGCTCATAGGTCAGCTTCATAACATATCAGCGAGGGCCTGCTATTCCCCCAGCTTGAAGCGGTAATCTCATCGCCGTCGGCGCTCGGCAAGATGATGGGCACGCACTGGCTCGTAGCCGTCAGGCCGCGCCTTTGTCTTGGCGCTGTTGCGCCGCGGTTCGTGACTGATCGTGAACGCTGACCGTCCTGGGCGTGTCGCTATGCTTTTTCGAGATTTACCGGCTGCATGCAGCCGGTAAATCTCGATCCGCTCTTCAAGGCTGAAGTGGCCATGATTTTCTCCCATCGCGGCAACATTCTAACAGTTGTTGCACTTGTTCCGTGAACTCAAGGCGGCGGTAGAAGGAAGGCCGGCCGTCTCGCTATTCGTTGACGTGGCGTGCGCATGCCTGAGATGCCAGCCTTCGCTGGCATGACGGGATTTGCCAGCCCTTAACCACGCTTATTCCTCGGTTCTGAACAGCACCGTCTCGCCGAGCAGCAGGAAGAGGAGGAAGGGCGCCCAGGCGGCGAGAATGGGGGGGTAGGCGCCCAGATTGCCCATGGCGAGCGAGAAATTGTCGGCGACGAAATAGGCGAAGCCCAGCGCCATGCCCATCACCGCGCGCAGGAAGAGCTGGCCCGAGCGGGCGAGGCCGAAGGCGGCGACGGAGCCGAGGATCGGCATCAGCACGGCCGAGAGCGGCCCGGACAGCTTGTGCCACAGGCTGCCTTCCAGTTCTGCGGTCGGCCGCCCGGCATCGTGCAGGTCGCCGATCGCCGCCTGCAACTCGCTGAAGGTCAGGGCGTCGGGATCGACCTTGGCCAAGGTGAACTGGTCGGGACGGATGTCGCTGCCGAAGCGCACGGTGCCGACATTCTGGAGCGTGCCGCGGGCGACGTCGAACTGGCGCGCGCCTTCCAGCACCCAGCTCTTGCTGGCGGCGTCATAATGGCCCTTGGGCGCGGTAATGATGGTGGTGAGGCTGTTGTTGATGCGGTTGAAGATCTCGACCTTGCGCAGCTGCACGTCCTGGCCATGGCCCGCGACGATTGCCGCGGTGACGAGATTATTGCCGTCACGCACCCAGGGATTGGTCTTGATGCCGCTGTCCGCGGGCACCGGGCCGAAGTCGACCGCCTGCCAGGCGCTGAGCATCGCGGTCGAGCGGGCGACGATCCGTTCGTTGAAGGCGTAGCTGAGGACCGAGACGCCGAGTGCGGCGGCGATCAGCGGGGCGAGGATCTGCTGGGCGGAGAGGCCCGCCGCCTTCATCGCGATGATCTCGCTATTCTGGTTGAGCGTCGCCAGCATGATGAGGGTGCCGAGCAGCACCGAGAAGGGCAGGAAGCGGGCGACGATCTGGGGCGCGCGCAGGCCGACATAATGCCAGAGCTGCGCATCGCCATTGCCCGGATAGGCGAGGATGTCGCCCGAATTGCCGAGCAGGTCGAGCATCTGCAGCACGACCACCAGCATCGCTAGCACGGCAAGGGTGCGGGTCAGGAACAGCCGCACCATGTACCAGCTGACCTGGCGCGAGGGGAAGAAATCGAACTGCATGGGGTCAGGCTGCTCCTTGCGCCGGCTCGCCACGCCGCGTCACGAAGCGCAGCAGGCGGCCGATCTGCTTGCCGAGCTTGGCGAAGGCATATTCCAGCGCCGCGATCGGCTGTCCGCCGGGGCGGTGGGCGATGACATGATACATCCAGAAGATCAGCCCGGACGCCAGCAGGAACGGCCCCCATAGCGCGATGATCGGATCGATCTTGCCCAGCGAGCCGATGCTTTCGCCATATTGGTTGATCTTGTGATAGGTGACGATGAAGACGATCGAGAGGAACACGCCGAGCGCCGAGGTCGAGCGCTTGGGCGGGATCGCGAAGGCGAGCGCGGCCATCGGCAGCAGCATCATCATCACCACTTCGACCATGCGGAAATGGAAGTTGGAGCGGACCTCGTTGCGCAGCTTGGTCGGCGTGGCGGGATCACGCCCCATCGAGAAGAGTTCGGGCAGGGTCTTTTCCCGGTCGACGTCGCGGCCGCGGAAATTCTCGATCTGCGGCAGGTCGATCGGCAGATCGTGGCTGGAGAAGGAGAGGATGCGCGGTGTCTTGTATTTGGGTGCATCGTTCACCAGCACGCCGTCGCGCAGGCGGAAGATGATGGTGTCGGGATCGTCGGTGGCGAGGAAGGCGCCCTGGGCAGCCGTGACCGCGACCGACTGGCCGTCCTTGCCGACGGCGCGGACGAAGATGCCGCGCAGGTTGCGTCCTTCGTCCAGGCTGCGTTCGATCCGCAGGGTCATGCGCTTGCCCAGGCTGGTGAACTCGCCGACCTTGATCGACGCGCCCAGCGCGCCCGAGCGCAGTTCGAAGCGCAATGCCTCATAGGCGTGGCGGGACAAGGGCTGGACCCAGCCGACAATGCCGAGGTTGAGCAGGGCGAGGGCGAAGGCGAACATGTAGGGGACGCGCAGCAGCCGGCCATAGGAGAGGCCGACGGCGCGCATCACGTCGAGTTCGGACGAGGTGGCAAGCTTGCGGAAGGCGAGCAGGATGCCGAGCATCAGCCCGATCGGAATGCCGAGCGAGAGATATTCGGGCAGCATGTTGGCGAGCATGCGCCACACGACGCTGACGGGGCCGCCTTCGGCCGCGACAAAATCGAACAGGCTCAACATCTTGTCGAGCACCAGCAGCATCGCGGCGATCACCAGGGTGCCAAGCAATGGCAGCGCGATCAGGCGGGCGAGATATCGGTCGATGGCAGTCAGCATTTCTCTATGTCGTCGTCCCATCACCATGTTTTGGCCGCAAACCCCGCCCATATGCGAGTCAGCTAATAAAAGAGTCGCGGGGCGAACAGGGGCTCGCCGTCCGATCACATCGGGCGGCTATAGCTTCCAGGAGTCTGATGGTCATGTTGAAAGTTGCAATGGGTCTGATGCCGGTGGCGGTTCTGTTGGCCGCAACGCCTGCCTTGGCCCATGGTCAGGAAATCACGAACGATCTGTCCCGTTGCGCCGCGTCGGCCAAGGGGCCGGCGGTGCTGGTCGATGTGCGCGGCTTTGCCGAGGCGACCGGCCGCGTGCGCATGCAGTCCTATCACGCCACCAAGGCGAGCTGGCTGACCAAGGGCGAATGGCTGAACCGGATCGACACCGTGGTCCGCCCGTCCGAAGGCGGCATGCGATTCTGCATGCCGATCCCGGAGCCGGGCAAATATGGCATCGCCGTGCGGCACGACCGGGACGGCAATGGCAAGACGGACATTTCGCGGGATGGCGGCGGTTTTTCGAACAATCCGTCGATCAACATCTTCAATCTGGGCAAGCCGTCGGTCGACAAGGCCGCCTTCTATGCTGGACCGGGCGTGACCCGGATCACCATCAACCTCAAATATATGTAAGGTCGTCATGGTTCGCGTCGCGCTCCTGTCCAATCCCAAGTCCACGGGCAACCGGCAGACCTTGCCGCGCGTGCGCAGTTTTTGTGCCAACAACCCGGACATCTTCCATTATGAGGTCGAGCATGTCGACCAGATCGGCCGCGCGCTGCAGACGATTGCGCGGGTCGATCCGGCCGTCATCGTCATCAATGGCGGCGACGGGACGGTGCAGGCGGCGCTGACCGAACTCTATCAGGGCGAGCATTTCTGCGGTCGGGTGCCGCCGATCGCGGTGCTGCCCAATGGCAAGACCAATCTGATCGCGCTGGACTTGGGCATCCATGGCGACCCGATCAAGGCGCTGGAGCGCATTGTCGAGATCGCCAAGTCGGGGCTGGGCGACCATGTCGTGCAGCGCGAGCTGATCGCGCTGACCGACGGGCAGACGACCCGTCCGGTGCTGGGCATGTTCCTGGGCGGTGCGGGCCTGGCCGACTATATCCTCTATTGCCGGGACAAGATCTATCCGCTGGGCCTGTCTAACGGGTTCAGCCATTTCCTGACCGCGCTCGCCGTGCTGGCGTCGCTGGTGTTCGGCATTCGTGCCCGATTCCTGCCACAATCCAGCCACCCGGTCAGCATCTCGCTGATGCGCGAGGGGCAGTTGGCGGGGCGCTTCTCGGTCCTGATCGTGACCACGCTGGAGCGGCTGCTGCTGGGCGTCGATCCGGGTGACAGCCGCCGTGGCAACATGAAGCTGATGGCGGTCGACCAGAGCGTGTCGGCGCTGCTGCGCCTGGTGTGGGCCAGCGTCTTCCGCCGGATGGGCAAGCAGCAGATGCAGGGAATCCATCTGGAGCAGGGCGACACGATCCGCATCGAGGGTGCGCAGAGCAGCGTGATCCTGGACGGCGAAATCTTCCGCGCGTCGGAAGGCAAGCCGATCCTGCTGCGCTCGACCGAACCGGTGCCCTTCCTGCGCCTGGCCGCCTGAGATCGGCCGAGCGGCGGGGGCTGTTTCGGCGCCCGCTGAATGGTTGAGATGGGTGGGCACAAGACATTCCTCCCCGGCACGGGGAGGGGGACCGCTCGCGTAGCGAGTGGTGGAGGGGCACAGGCCGGATAGCGCAGCGCTAAGAGGCACCTGCCCCTCCGTCAGCGCTTCGCGCTGCCACCTCCCCGTTCCGGGGAGGAACGTCCGCTCCTGATCGTTTCACGACAATTTAGACTTGTCCTCGCCACCTAGTCGCGTGGCACCGCTACATCGACCGCGCCCGGCGCGATCTTTACCGTGACCGGGGTTTTTGCCAGAACTTCGCCGTCGATCGATATCTTCTGTGGCGGGTGGCAGGCGAGCTTGAACTGGCGGCCGTGAAATTCCTCCGTATGGGCATTGCGGTCGCGCAGCTTCACGAATTTGGCATACCAGTCCCAGGCGAGGCGCGGCTTGGAGCGGCCGACGACGGCCTGGATCACGATCTCGCCGGTATCGACGGCAGCATGGTCCGATAGCTCGACCCCGCCGTGATAGGGGCCGTTGAGGATACGCACTTCTGTCGACCACAGGCGCCGTTCCTTCACGCCATCGTCGATGGTCAGGCGGAAGGCGCGGAAGCCGACCGAGCATTTGACCGCCCAGATGAGATAGCCGATGCGGCCGAGATAGCGTTTGAGCTTGTGCGGCACGGTCTGGCCGATCATCGGCGACAGGCCCAATGAGGCGGCATTCACGAAATAGTCGCGATCGATCATGCCGAGGTCCACGCGGCGGCGCTGGCCGGTGGCGATGGCGCGGACCGCGCCATCGAGGTCGAGCGGCAGGCCCAATGTGCGGGCGAAGCTGTTGGCGGTGCCGAGCGGCAGCACGCCGAAGACGCAATCCTTGCCGACCAGTTCGTCGACCGTGCCCGACATGGAGCCATCGCCGCCGCCGACGATGACCATCGGCGCGCCGCTTTCCACCGCCTGGCGGACGGTTGCGGCCATCTGTTCGGGGTCATCGACCGCATGGGCAGCGATCAGCTCGACGCCGGCGGCTTCGAGCTTTTCCCTTGCCTGATTGAAATTGTCCTGGCCGCGTCGGCTATGGGCGTTGACGACCAGGATCGCCTGCCGGGGGAGCGTTTTCGTTTCCATGCCGCAATAACACCGTGCGGCGATTTCGGGTCCATCGGAAACGAATAGCGATGGATTCGTTGGGGAGGCATGGCCCGTATCGCCCATCTGTCCGACATTCATTTCGGCGCGCATGATCCGCGCATCGTCGACGCCGCCACCGCCTGGCTGGAGGAACGCCGGCCCGACCTGGTCGTCATCAGCGGCGACTTGACCCAGCGGGCGCGGGTGGAGCAGTTCAGGGCGGCGGCGGCCTGGCTGGGTCGCCTGCGCGCTGCGGGGCTGAAGATCCTGGTGATCCCCGGCAATCATGACGTGCCGCTGTTCGACGTGGTGCGACGCTTCGCCCGGCCGCTGGCGCGCTACAAACGCTATATCAGCCGCGACCTCTGTCCCTTTTACGAGGATGACGAGGTCGCGATACTGGGCCTCAACACCGCCCGGTCGCTGACGATCAAGGACGGGCGGATCAACCATGACCAGATGGACCGGCTGCGCGAGAGTTTCGCGCAGGTCGCGCAGGCCAAGACCCGCATCCTGGTGACCCATCATCCGCTGTTCGCCATGCCGATCGGCCGCGGTGGAGAATTGAGCGAGGCGGTGGGGCGGCATGAGGATGCGGTGCAGGCGGCGTGCGAGGCGGGGGTGCATGTTGCGCTGGCCGGGCATTTCCACCGCACCTATGCGGAGGCCGCGCAGAAGATGGTGGCGCATAGCGGCGGGGCCCTGGTCATCCAGGCGGGGACGGCGACATCGACCCGGCTGCGCAATGCCGAGCCGCAAAGCTTCAACTGGCTGCATGTCCGGCGCAGCAATGCGATTGAACTGCAGGTGATCGTCTGGGACGGCAACGCGTTTCGTCGGGCCAGCCATGTCGATTATGTGCGGGAAGGCGACGCATGGACGGGACGGGATGTTATCGATCCGCCGACGGTTGGCAGCCTGGCTGTGCTACAAGGGACAGGCTGAGGCAGGAGTCTTCGATCGGTCGCAATTCTCCCTAAAAAACAATGATTCATGTTGCATCGGCGAAGCGATTGACCAAAGGCGATGGGCTTGCGGACCCAGGGAGTGTCAGTTGGTCGGATCATTGTCCCATCGGATTGTGGTGCTGTGCGGCATATTGTGCGTGGTTATGGTGCTGCTCGCCGGGTTGTTGCTCGACGGGTCGGCGCAGATGCGCGGTAGCCTGGGCTGGGTGACTCATTCCTCGCAGGTGCTCAAGACCGCAAACCGGACGCTGGGTCATCTGCAGGAAGCGGAGTCGGGACAGCGCGGCTATGTGCTGACCCGCAATCCCGAATTTGCCGAGACCGTCGCGGCCGAGATCGCCGCCGCCAAGCATGATGCGGCCGCGCTGGTCAGGCTGACGGCCGACAATCCGCCGCAGAATGAACGGGCGCAGCAGGTGCGTGCGCTGGTGACGGAACGGGCCGCGAGCCTGGAGAAGTCGGCGGCCATGACCCGCGCGGGCGACTTTGCCGGGGCGCAGGCATCGACCGCGACCGGGCGGGGGCGCTATCTGATGCTGATGGTAGAAGCGCGGGTCGGCGATCTGCTGGCCGAGGAGCGCGCGCTGTCGGTCGATCGCATGGGCGCGGTGGAACGGCGGCTCAACTATATTCGCTGGCTGGTGCTGCTGGGCACGCCGCTGACGGTGGCGATAATCGTCATCATGGGCGTGGCGCTGATCCGCGGCATCCGCCGTCCGGTCGATGCGATGATGACGGTGATGGGCAAGCTGGGCGCGGGCGACCGCAGTGCGCGCATCGATGTCGAGATGCGGTCGAGCGAGTTCGAGCGGCTGGCCGGCGGCTATAATGAAATGGCGCGCGAACTGGAGGCTGCGGTCGCCGACCAGGTGGACAGCGAGGGGCGGCTGAAGGTCGCCAACCAGGAACTGAGCGCCAATGCGCAGGTGTTGCGCGAACGGGGCGAGGTGATCGAACTGCTGGGCGGCATGGCCCACCGGATGCAGGCGGCCCGCACCGACGAGGAACTGGCGTCGATCATCCGGGTGTTCGTGCCACGCGTGCTGCCCGATATTCCCGGCGCCCTCTATGCCCATAATAATTCCCGTAACCTGCTGGTGCCGATCGCGGCCTGGGGCGGGCTGGAGGTCGAGCAGGCGGGCTTTGCGCCCGACCAGTGCTGGGCGCTGCGGCGCGGGCAGAGCCATTATGTGACCGAGCAGGGATCGGACATCGTCTGCGCCCATGTCGGGGCCGAGGCGGACCATTATCATTGCGAGCCGCTGCTGGCCGGCGGCGAGGTGATCGGCGTGCTGTATCTGCGCGGCGTGGTGGGGGCCGAGAACCGGTTCCGCCTGACCGTGCTGACCGAGAATATCGCGTCGGCCCTGGTCAACCATCGTCTGCAGCGCGGCCTGCGCGAACAGACGATCCGTGATCCGCTGACCAGCCTGTTCAACCGCCGCTACATGGAAGAGACGCTGGCGCTGGAGATTGCGCGGGCGACGCGCACCGGTAGCCCGCTGAGCCTGGTGATGTGCGACGTCGACCATTTCAAGCGCTTCAATGACGAGTTCGGCCATGAGGCGGGCGACGCGGTGTTGCAGGCGGTCGCGACCGAAATGCGCAGCCGCTTCCGCGACGGCGATGTCGTCTGCCGCTTTGGCGGCGAGGAGTTCACCATCATCGCGCCGGGCACGTCGGCCGTGGTGCTGGCCGACCGGGTGGAGATCGTCCGCCAGGCGATCAGCGAGCTGATGGTCAACCAGGGTGGGCGCACGCTGGGGTCGACGACCATGTCCTTCGGCGTCGCCACCTGGGAAGAGAGCATGGAGCGCGACGGCTCGACACTGATCAAGGCGGCCGATGCCGCGCTCTATCGCGCCAAGCGCGAGGGGCGAAACCGGGTGGTGCTGGACGCGCGGGCGGAAGCGCTGTCAGCCTGACCAAAGTGGCCTGAAAGGGGCGGCGGAAAATAGGAAAGTCGCCGCTTAACTTCGCATATTTCCCGCACATTTCGACATTTTATGCCGATGGTTGGAAATTTCCTTGCGTCGTCCAGCTTGCCTGAGTTGAGAAAGAGCCGGGCGCGATCATGGCAGTTCGGCGCGCTGTAGGACAGCGGACCGTTTCATGCGGGCTGGAGGCTGTCGGCGATCGCGCGCAGATGGGTGAGCGCCGGATTGCGGGCGTCGGGGCGGACCATCAGCAACTGTTCGACCATCGGCGCGTCGACCAGCGGCACGAAGCGCACGCTGGTCATGGCGAGCCGTCGCAGCGATTCCGGTACGATCGCGACGCCCAGCCCTTCGCCGACCAGGCTGACGATCGTCTGCTGCAACTGGGTTTCGAGCAATATGGCGGGTGGCGCGGCCAGCCAGCCCAGGATCGCGCGGCGCAGCGTGGGCGTCACATCCGCGGGCGAGAGGATGAAGCGTTCGCCGGCCAACTGGTCGGGGGTGAGGGCGCTGGCACTGGCCAGATGATGGTCCGACGGGACGACGGCGGCGAGCGGCTCGCGATAGAGCGGGCTGGTGACGAGGCCGCGCCGGGGGCCGGGATCGAAGCCGATGGCGGCGTCAAAGCGCCCCTCCATCACGCCGTCGGCCAGCATCATCGGCAGTGTTTCGCGCAGGTGCAACGTCACGTCGGGATGGGCGGTGGCGAAGCGGCGGGTGAGCAGGGGCACGCTGCTATAGGCGGCATGCATCATGAAGCCGATCGTCAGTTCGCCACGGTCGCCGGACTGCCAGGCGCGGGCATCGCGACAGGCGCGGTCGAGCGCGGCGATGATCTGTCGCGCATCCTCCAGGAAGCGGGCGCCGGCCGGGGTCAGCACGGCGCTGCGCGAATGGCGCTCGATCAGGCGGACGCCCAGTTCCTGTTCCAGTGCAGCCACCTGGCGGCTGAGCGGCGGCTGGGTGACGTGCAGCCGTTCGGCCGCGCGGCCAAAATGCAGCGTTTCGGCGACGGCGACGAAATAGCGGAGCTGGCGAATATCAATCATACGGAAACGGTATCAATCATTCCATGCAATGGCATTGGTATGCATCGATCCGGCGGCGTAGGCGAGCGCTGTTTCCGCTGTCCCGAAAGTCCTCCGATGTTGTCCGTAATGCTGATCGTCCTGCCCATCTTCGCGCTGATCGGGGCGGGATGGATCGCCCGCAGGAGTGGCGTGCTGGGGCCGCATGCGACCGGCGAGATCAATCGCTTCGTGGTGTGGCTGGCGCTGCCGGCGCTGCTGTTCGACATCGTTGCCAAGGCGCGGTGGAGCGACATCTGGCAGCCCGGCTTCATCGCCGTCTTCGGCATCGGCGCGGGGCTGAGCTTTGCCGCGACGCTATTGCTGCGGCGACGCGAAGGGCGGCATCTGGCGGATGCGACGGTCGATGGGCTGAATTCAGGCTATGCCAATACCGGCTTCATCGGCTTTCCGCTGGCGGCGACGATATTGGGGCCGGCATCGCTGGCGCCGACTTTGGTGGCGACGATCATGACCGTCTGCCTGCTGTTTGCGGTGGCGCTGATCCTGATCGAGATCGGGATGCAGAGCGAGCGGCGGCCGGGGCACATGATGGCCAAGGTCGCACGGTCGCTGGCGACCAATCCGCTGCTGGTCGCGCCGCTGGTCGGTGGGCTGTTCCTGGCCTTTGCCATTCCGCTGCCGGCGCCGCTGGACAAGTTCCTGTCGCTGCTGGGCGGTGCGGCGTCGCCCTGTGCGCTGGTCGCGCTGGGGCTGTTCATTGCCGAGAAGCGGGAGGGCGCCCCGCCGCCGGCGGGTGCGGTGGGGTTTCTGGTCGGCATGAAATTGCTGGCGCAGCCGCTGCTGACCGGGGCGCTGGCGCTGGTCTTCCGCCTGCCGCCGGCGCTGGCGGCGACGGCGGTGCTGATGGCGGCGCTGCCGACCGGCACCGGTCCGTTCATGGTCGCCGAATTCTATGGCCGGGAAGCGGGTATTACCGCGCGGGTGGTGCTGGTCTCCACCATCGCCTCGCTGGTGACCATTACCCTCTATCTGAGCCTGCGCTGAGCATTAGGGCGACAGGGCGTTGGGCTTTCACGCGCAAGGACAGGCCGTTAACAAAATAAATACTCGTCTTTGCTCTGCTGAGGGCGCAGGTTTTGCTGCTCCGATGGCGAATGAAGATGGGGGCCGGACTTGCGGCGACGGATCGTTATCTTTCTGGCCCTGATATTGGCGATATTGGCGATCGTCATTCCACTGGCACTGACCGTCCATTTTTCGCGCGAGCGGGCGATCGCCGCCGAGCGCGCGCATATGCAGGAATATGCCAACTGGACGCTGCTGCGCGCCGAACAGGTGCTGACCGACGCCAAGGATGTGCTGGCGCAGGTCGGCAAGGGCGATTGTTCCGTCGGCCATATCGAGCGGATGCGCCAGTTGGCGATCGACAGCGGGGCAGTGGAGGAAGTAGGCCATTATGATGGCGATCGGCTGGCCTGCACCGGTTGGGGCAAGGTGCCGGCGGATGTCGTCATCGGGCGCGGGACGCCTTCGGCGACGCTGGCGGGCGGTTATGCGCTGCATCTGCATGTGAAGCCGCGCATCAGCCATGCCCGCGAGGTGATGGTGCTGGGCTATCGTGACCATAATGTGCTGATCCTGCCGCAGCGGCTGGTCGATGTCTTGTCCGACAGCCACATGATCCTGGGCATCGCGACGCGGCAGGGGACACTGATCGCCATTACCGGGCGGGCCAATGACGGGCTGGTGGGACAATTGAGCCGGCAGGCGATGACCGGGATGGACGAGACGGACATCTATGCGTCGGTGCAGCGCGGCGACCTGACCGCCTTTGCCATTGCCGACCGCAGCGCCATCGATGCGAAGCTGGGCAGCGAGATGCGCCTGTTATTGCCGATCGGGCTGGTGGCGTCCGCGATCCTGATGCTGCTGATCCTGTGGGTGTCACGCCAGCGCCTGTCGCCGGAAAAGGAACTGAAGCTGGCCATCCGCAAGCGCGAGTTCCAGGTTCATTATCAGCCGCTGATCGAGCTGGCGACTGGCTATTGCGTGGGCGCCGAGGCGCTGGTGCGGTGGCGGCGGCCCGATGGCCGGTGGATAGCGCCCGACCTGTTCATCCCGCTGGCCGAGCAGAGCGGGCTGATCCTGGACATTACCGACCATGTGATCGAGCAGGTGGTGGCGGACCTGCACGCCATGCTGCTGGCCGAACAGCAGGTGCATGTGGCGATCAACATTTCCGCGCGCGACCTGGAAAGCGGCCGCTTCCTGGACGTGCTGGAGCGCGAGATAGCCAAGGCCGGCATCGCGCCGGGCCAGATCTGGCTGGAGGTGACCGAGCGCAGCCTGATCAACCCGGACACGGCCCGCGCGACCATCGCCCGCGCGCGCGATGCCGGGCATCTGATGGCGATCGACGATTTCGGCACCGGCTATTCCAGCCTGTCGCTGCTGGAGACATTGCCGCTCGACGCGCTCAAGATCGACAAATGCTTCATCGATGCGATCGGCCGGGATGCGGCGGCCAGCGTGGTCACGCCCCATATCATCGGGATGGGGCGGGCGCTGAAGCTGAACCTGATCGCAGAAGGGGTGGAGACCCGCGAACAGGATGCCTATGTCCGCAAGGCCGGCGTCCAGTTCGCGCAGGGCTGGTATTATGCCAAGGCGTTGCCGGCGGACGAGTTCATGGCCTTCTACCGCGACTATAATCGGGGCAAGCGATCCCGCTTCCTGAGCGTCGCGGCCTGAGGATCAGTCCTTGCCCTTCAAGGCGGCGGCCAGCGAGACGGTGGCGCTGCCGCGGCGGGCGGGAGCGGCCTGGCTGGCGTCGGGTTTCCAGCCGGAGAGATAGATCAGCGCCATCTGTTCGGCGGTGCGGCCGTCGGGATCGGCGGCATCGGCGAAATGGGCGGCGGCGCGCATCAGTACGTCGCGCGACAGGGTTGGCGGGCGGGTGGCGAGCGCATTGCCCGCGCCCATGCCGCGCAGATCGTGCATCAGCCGGACCACGTCGCCATAGCGGATATTGAGCGTCTCGCCATCGGCCACCGGCATGGCGAAGCCGGCGCGGCTGAGCAGGTCGCCGGCCGAGCGGACATCGACCTGGGGATGGACATGCTGACCGGGGCGGTCGCCTTCGGCCGCGAGCAGGGCGGACTTGAGGCGCGGCAGGCTGCCTGCGCCGGCAAAGGCGGCGAGCATCAGCCCGTCGGGCCGCAGCACGCGGCGCATCAGGATCAGCGCGCCGGGCAGATCATTGACGCTGTCGAGTGTGCCGCAGGCGATGACCAGGTCGAAACTATTGTCGGCAAAGGGCAGGGCATCCTCGTCCGCCTGCACGCCGCCGGCCCGCTGCGCGGCGAGAAAGCCGGGATCGGCGCAGGCGACGCGCTTGCCCATGGCTTCGAGCGCGGCCTTCGCGCTGCCGTCCGGGCAGCCGACCAGCAACACTTCGGGCAGGTCGCGCTGCACATCGGCCAGCCGTTCGAGCAGTTCGTCCAGCATCGCGCGGTGGAGGAAGTCATGATCGGCAAAGGTGCCGAGCATCCGGTCGCGGTGGCGGGCGCGCAGAGCGCGGTCGAAAATGTCGGGGCGGGTTTCGGGGGCAGTCATGGCGGGCCTTGTGCATCGGGGACGAAGCGGGGACAAGGCAGATGATGTCGCTGGTCCCGCTTCTCAAGACCGTGATGCGTCCGGTCATGGATTATGCCCTTCCGCCACGCTGCCCCGGATGCGGCGCGATCGTCGGTGCGGACCATGGTTTCTGCCTCGATTGCTGGAGCGGGATGCGGTTTCTGGGGCCACCCTGCTGCGCGCGCTGCGGCCTGCCGTTCGCGCATGAGATGGGCGAGGGCGCGGCCTGTGGCGCCTGCCTGGCACAGCCGCCGCCGTTCGACAGCGCGCGGGCGGTGCTGGCCTATGGCGATGTCGCGCGGACTGTGGCGCTGCGGTTGAAATATGGGCGGCGGATAGGCCTGGCCCGGCTGGTGGCGGGGCAGATGTTGCGCCATGTGCGGCCGGAGATGGAGGACGCGCTGATCGTGCCGGTGCCGTTGCATCGCTGGCGGCTATGGGGGCGCGGCTTCAACCAGTCGGCGCTGATCGCCGATCATCTGGGGCGGCTGACGGGGCTGGCGGTGGACAAGCATGGCTTGCGCCGGGTGAAGCGGACGCAGCCGCTGCGGGGCATGAACCCCAAGCAGCGGGCGCAGGCGGTGCGCGGCGCCTTTGCGTTGGCGCAGGGGCACGGGCTGGCGGGACGGGTGATATGGCTGGTCGACGATGTCCATACCAGCGGGGCGACGGCGGCGGCCTGCGCGAAGCTGCTGAAGGGCGGCGGCGCGCGCGAGGTGCATCTGCTGTGCTGGGCGCGGGCGTTACCCAGAACCGGCGACGATTGACAAAGTGCGCATTCCCCCCAATTTCGGGGCAAAGGAGTTTTACCGAGATAATGGCAAAGGTCGAAATCTATACCAAGGACTGGTGCGGCTATTGCGCGCGGGCCAAGGCACTGCTGGAGGGCAAGGGTGTTGCCTTCGAGGAATATGACATCTCGCTGGGCGGCCCCAGGCGCGAGGAAATGCTGGAGCGGGCGCCCGGACGCACCACCGTGCCGCAAATCTTCATCGACGGCCAGCATATCGGCGGCAGCGACGATCTCGCCGCGCTGAACCGCGAGGGCAAGCTCGACCCGCTGCTGGGGCTGTAGGGCCGATGCGCGCCGCGATTCTTCAGATGACGACCGGGATCGACCCGGCCGCCAATGCCGCCGCGATTGAGGAGGCGGCGGCGCGCGCCAAGGGCGAGGGGGCGGACATGCTCTTCACCCCGGAAATGGCGGGCTATCTGGACCGCGATCGCAAGCGCGCGGCGGAAACGCTGCGCGGCGAGGCGGACGATATCGTGCTAGCCGCGGTGCGCGAGGCGGCGGCGCGCGAGGGGCTGTGGGTCCATATCGGGTCGCTGCCACTGAAAGAGGCACGCAGCGACGGGCGCTGGGCCAATCGCAGCTTCATGATCGACGATCAGGGCGAAATACGGGCGCGCTACGACAAGATCCATCTGTTCGACGTCGACCTGGCATCGGGCGAAAGCTGGCGCGAATCCTCGGTCTATGGGCCGGGGGAAAGCGTGGTGGCGGTCGATACGCCCTGGGCACGGATGGGCTTTTCCATCTGCTACGACATGCGCTTTCCCGATCTCTATCGGGCGCTGACCAATGCCGGGGCGACAGTGCTGCTGGCACCGGCCGCCTTCACCGTGTCCACGGGCCAGGCGCACTGGCATGTGCTGCTGCGCGCCCGCGCGATCGAGGCGGGCTGTTTCCTGATCGCTGCCGCGCAGGCGGGCGCGCATCAGGACGGGCGCACCACCTATGGCCATAGCCTGGTGGTCGATCCGTGGGGCGATGTGCTGCTGGACATGGGCGAGGGCGCGGGGCTGGCCCTTGCCGATCTTGACCTGACCCGCGTAGAGGCGGTGCGCGGGCGGGTGCCCGCCATCGCCAATCGGCGCGTGATACCGCAGGATGTTGAGATCAGGTGATCGTTTTCGACCTTAAGTGCGAGGGCCAGGGCCATGTGTTCGAGGCCTGGTTCGGCTCCAGCGCAGACTATGCGGACCAGAAGGAACGGGGCCTGCTCGCCTGTCCGCTGTGCGGCGATACGCGTGTCGGCAAGGCGCTGATGGCGCCGGCGGTGGCGGCCAAGGGCAACCAGCGGCGCGAGATCGTCCAGCAGCAGCCGGCGGCCGAAGCGGAGACGGCACCGGTGGCGGCCGGGCCGGACGAGGCGAAGATGCGCGCGCTGGTCGAGGCGCTGGCGGACGCGCAGAAGAAGGTGCTGGAAGGCTCGACCTGGGTCGGGCGCGGCTTTGCCGAGCAGGCGCGGGCCATGCATTATGGCGAGCAGGACAAGGGCAGCATCCATGGCGAGGTCGCCCCGGCCGAGGCCAAGGCGCTGGCCGAGGAAGGCATCAATGTCGCGCAACTGCCCTTTCCGGTGATTCCGCCCGAAGCGAAGAATTGACCGCGCGCGCCGCGCATAATAGAGCCGGCGCTGCGTGCACCCGTAGCTCAGCAGGATAGAGCATCAGATTCCTAATCTGAGGGCCATGGGTTCGAATCCCGTCGGGTGCACCATTTTCCTGCCTGTTAGACTGGCGCGCCGTGGCTAATGGAAGCGGATGCCGATGCGGCCGACGAAACCGCTATAGTCGCGGGTGGGGACGTTGGAATCATTACTGGCATAGCCGGCCTCGCCGAACAGGTTGATCCGCCGGGTCAGCGCCTGTTCGACGCCGCCGGTCAGGCGCAATTGCGTATCCTCCCGCTTGAAGGGATAGGCGTTGGAGAAGGCCGCCTTGTAGTTGCGATGGACCAGATAGAGCCGGCCATAGACTTCCAGCCCCTCGCGCAGCGGTGTGCGGGCGATCAGCATCGTGCCATAGCCATTATAGCTGAAGCGGTTGGCCTGCGCATTGGCATGCAGGCCCAATAGCGATCCCATGATGCGGGTCTGCCCGCCGCCCGGCCGCCAGAGATGGCGCAGTTCGCCCAGCCACTCGCTCTGGTCATAGCCCTGGAAGCGCTGTTCGCTCTGGTTGCGATAGCCGTAACGCAGGCGCACCGTGCTGGTGTGGGCAGGATTGTGGCGGTGGATGAGCTGCATATCCATGCGCGCGCGATCGAACACCCGGCCATCATCGCCCAACACATATTCATAGCTGGGCTGGAAGCGCAGCCTGGTCCGCCCCCTGGCCGCCAGTGGCCAGTCGATCTGCGCGCCGACGGTCAGCGGATAGCGATTATAATCGGCTTCCGACGGATAGATGTGGGCGCCCGCGGACGCGCGCAGGATCGCCGGGCCGGCATCATAGGCCAGGCCCACTTCGCCGGTGAACAGCGACTTGATCCGATCCTGATCGGGACTGTTGTCGACCACGTCGGGTGGCACCACGTCGAGCCCGTAGGAAAGTTCACCCTCGACCGACAGGTCGCCCGGCTTTGCCCAGCCGGCCTGAGGCATGGCGGCGAGGCCCAGCAGGGCGGCGGGAATGACGATCTGTTTCATGAGACCTCCGGCGATGAAGGGGGGGATGGCGGGGGAAGCGGATCGGGCGGCGGGCTTTGCGGCCAGGGGTCGCGCCCGATCTGGATGCGCGTGGACATCGACGTGATCGGGATCGTGAGCGCGGATTCGAGCGTGTACCAGGCGCGCAGTGCGCGGAAGAAGATATAGGGAGGCAGCGCCAGCAGGGCGCGCGGGCGGTTATTCGCCAGGATCGCGATCGCCGCGGCAACCAGGGGGGATCCGACCAGAACGGCGACGATCGCCTGCCAATGGGGCAAGGCGATCGATCTCGACGTGATGAACAGTTCGAGCAGGCCGAAGATGACGAGTGGGATCATCATCGCCCGGCGCGCGGTGTTCATCAGCATATAGGGCAGGACCAGCTTGCCGCGGATGCTGAAGTCCGGGGCGCTGATGAGCGAATGGGCGCGTGCGCTGACATGATAGACCGACCGGAACCAGCGCAGCCGCTGTTCGCGCAGATGGGCGAAGCTGGTCGGCACTTCGGACACATAGCTGACCCGATGATCGACCAGCGTGCGATAGCCCAGTTCGGCGATGCGCAGCGAGATGTCGGTATCCTCGCCATTCATGCCGGAGGCGAACTGGCCGACCCGGCGCAGCGCGTCCGCCCGATAGATGACGAACATGCCGGGAATGCCGACCAGCCCGGCCATGACGCTGAGCGCGGGCGAATAATAGCCATGCTTGACGATCACCTCGACCAGGCGCCCGGCATCGAAGATCGCGCCGCCTGGCGGCAAGGGCACGCCGCCGACCGCGCCGGCATCGGGATCGGCAAAATTCTGCATTGCCAGCGTCAGATTATCCTCGCCCACCAGCGTGTCGGCGTCGATCCGCACGATGAACGGATGGCGCGCATGCAGCACGCCTTCGTTCAGGGCATGGGCCTTGCCGGGCGTCGCGACATGCACGACCCGCCCCCTGAGCGCGGAGCAGGCGTCGATCACGGCGCGGGCGATGTCCGCCGTGCCATCGATCGAGCCATTGTCCATCACGATCAGTTCGACCTCCGCACCATAATGGGCGGCGGCGCGGTCGATATGCTGGATCGTCTGGCCGATCACATATTGTTCGTTGAAGGCGGGCACGATGACGCTGACCGGGGCGGCGAAGTCGGGGCGCGACAGGCGATAGCGTTCCGCGACGGCAACGATGTAGAGCTGGGCAAAGGTCAGCAGCACGAACAGGATGACGCCCGGACCGATGCCGCCGAGCAGGCTGATGTCGCGCATCTCCTCGAACAGCAGGATCGGTTGCTGTGCCGCCCAGATGGCGATGATCGCCGCGATCGTGCCGGCAATGGCGAGGCGGTAGAGGGCGCGGCCCTTGGGCTGGGGGCCGCGCAGCACCGGCACCGGGGCAGGCATGGTGCCGCGCCGGATGATGACGAAGGCGAAGACCGCCATGCCCGCAAGGCCCGCCATGATCTGGATCGCGGCCAGCGAAAAGGGGGTGCCGACATAGGCGAACAGCGCCACGCTGCCCAGGTCAAGGATGGTGCAGAGCGCCATGTAGCGCAGGCACAGGTCGAGGCAGAGCAGGATGCGCGCCCGCACCGATCCCGCTGCATAGAGCGAGAAGGAGATGAAATAGGAATAGATGAAGGTCCGGATCGAGATCGCGCTGAAGCCCAGATAGGGGCCGAACACATAATCATGGGTGCGGAAGAAGCGGTCGAGAAAACCCAGTTCGAACAGCCATAGCTGGAACAGGGCGATGGTCGTGAAGGTCAGCAGCAGGGCGGGTGCGCGCAACATCGATACCGGGCGGGCCAGCCCGCCGGCGAAACTGTCCGTCGACTGGAAATTGGCCTGGGTCCGGTCATAATCCGGGGGCGGCGGCATCAGGGGGCAGGGGCTGTTGCGCGCAGCGGGGTGGTCGCCGGCGTGGCGGGCGGCGGGACGGGAACCGGGCGATGGACCGTCACCAGCAGGGCCACGGCGGCCCCGGCCGCCGATGCACCACGCGCGAAGGGTTCCACCATGACGCCTTCGCGCCGGTCATCGGGGAAGTGGACCAGCCATTGCCGTCCGGCGGGGCGGACCCGTGCCAGCGCGCCGGCAATGTCGCCCGTCAGCACCTCGATCGTGGTGCCCGGCCTTTGGGTGCCGAAGGCAAGGGCGCTGGGCCGCATCTGACCCAGCAACTGGGCTGTGGCCTGTCCCTGCGGTGCGGTCAGTGCGCCGGCCTTCAAGGCGACCGGGCGATTGGCCGCAAGCAGGCCCCGCAACTGGACGATCGCCGGCACAAGCCGTTCGCCGCCGCCCCGCAAGATGGTTTCCGGCAGCATTTCCGCGGCGATCAGACGGCGCGCGCCGCACCGCATTTCTTCCCGCTCATGCGCGGTCAGGGTGATTTCCAACTGGTTGCGATCCAGATGATCGGCGGTCGGCAGCGCGATCGAATGGCTGAAGCGCTGATCCTCGTCGGTCAGGGTGCGGGTGAAAAGCAGATGATCGTTGAGCGTCACGAACAGCGCGGTGCGGGTTTCGGCGATCGGCCCGAGCAGCAGGCGCAGGTCGAGCGCGGACGGCAGCTCGCCATTGGGCAATTGCCCGACATCATAGCGATAGCGCCAGGTGGTTTCCCGATCGAAACGGCGCGCGCCGCCATTCTCGATCGCGCTGACCAGGCTAACCGGATAGCGCAGCGCCTGCGTCCGGCCGGGACGGATCGCTGCGCCCTTGTCGATGTCGGTCAGCGCCTGGGCGGCATAGCCGCTTTCGCCAAAATAGATGCCATAGCCTTTCTCGCTCAGCCGTGCGGCGGCGAGCAGGGTGGCGAGATCCGCCGCCTTGTCATCCTCGTCCCATTTGACCGGGATCAGGTCGCCCCACAAGGCGAGCCGGTCGCGGGTGGTGGACGGCGCCTTGTCCAGTTTGAGGTGCAGGCCGCTTTCCGGCAGGATCGTGACGACGGCGGCCAGCGCTTCATTGGGCGTGCATTCGGCCATCGGGCCACGCCCGACCAGCGCCAGTTTGACCTCCAACTGGCCCGAGGCCAGTTCGGCGGGGGTCAGTTCGATCTTGGCGCGCCGTTTGAAGCGCCCCTGGTTCAGCACGACGTCGGCGCGCTTGACCCCGTTGATGCTGATCCGCAGCGCACCTTCGGCATCGGGCACGGCGTCGGTCGCGAAGGCGATATTATAGGTGCCGCTGAGCGGCCGGCTATCGGTCGGCAGGCGGAAGAGCTTGCTGGCATAGGCCGGAAAGCCGGACAGGATCAGGGGATTGTCCGGGTGCGACTGCGCCACGAACACGTCGCGTCCATCGACGTCGATGAAGGGGATGGAGCCGCGCTGATAATCCTCGAACAGAGGGTCGCCCAGCCGGACGTTGCGGCCCATGACCGTGTCGAACAGGCCGCTCTGGCCGATCGCGATCAGCAGGCCGATGAACAACAGCGCCTGAAGGCAGATGACCCATAATCTCATCGGCCCGCTCCCGCCACGCCGGACAGGGCGGGATGGACCGTCTCGATCGACCCCGCCTGGTCGAGCGCCGCCTGCTGTTCGCGCGTCCAGGCCGTGCGTGCCGGGATGTGGCGCTGGTCGACGCGGTCGGCATAACGGGCGGAAATTTCCAGCGTCTCGGCCAGCAGGCCGTCGGTCAGCAGGATCGGGTCGAGGCCCAGCGCGCGGAAGGTGGCGTTGCTGACGTCGAGGTCATTTTCTGCCGCTTCCTTGCGGGGGTTGGGCAGATATTCGATCGCCGCGCCGGTCAGGTCGGATACCAGAAGGGCAAGGTCGCGCACGCGCAGGCTTTCGGCGATCTGGTTGATGATCTTGACCCGGTCGCCGCGCTCCGGCGGATGGGCAACGGCGAGCGCAATGCAGCGCACCGTGTCCTGGATGTTGAGGAAGGCGCGGGTCTGGCCGCCGGTGCCATGGACGGTCAGCGGATGGCCGAGCGCCGCCTGCACCAGAAAGCGGTTGAGCACGGTGCCATATTCGCCCTCATAATCGAACCGGTTGATGAGCGCGGGGTGGCGTCGCGTCTCCGCCGTCTGGGTGCCCCAGACGATGCCCTGGTGCAGGTCGGTGATGCGCAGCCGGTCATTCTGGGCATAGAATTGGAACAGCAGCTGATCGATCGACTTGGTCATGTGATAGACGCTGCCCGGCCGGGTCGGATACAGGATTTCCCAGTCATGCGGGGCACCGGCATCGTCGTGGATCTGGACGGTCAGATAGCCTTCGGGGATTTCGAAGCCGGCACCGCCATAGCCATAGACGCCCATGGTGCCGAGATGGACGAGATGCGCGTCGAGGTCGCAGGCGACCAGCGCGGTCAGGACATTGTGGGTGCCGCCGACATTGTTGTTGACGGTATAGCGCTTCTCGGTCGGTCCGCGCATCGAATAGGGGGCGGCGCGCTGTTCGGCGAAATGGACGATCACGTCGGGGCGCTCCTCCGCCAGCAGGGCAAGGAGGCGGGCATAATCCTGGGCGACGTCGAGATAATGGAAGCGGATGGTCCGCCCGCTGACCTGGTGCCAGGCATCCAGCCGCTGGTCGACCATGGCGATCGGCGTCAGGCTGTGGACGCCCAGTTCCGCGTCGATCCGGCGACGCGAAAGATTGTCGATGATGACGACCTCATGGCCCAGTTCGGACAGATGCAACGCTGTCGGCCAGCCGCAAAAGCCGTCGCCGCCGAGCACGAAAATCTTTTTCGCCACACGATCTCCTGTCCTTGGCGCGCGCCGCACCGGAAATGTGCGCGGCGGCCGGCAATCGAGAAGAAGGGAGGTCGGATGATCCCGCTTAGTCGGCCCAAGAGCTATCGGGGTAAATACCGAGTGCCGGGAAAAACGGCAGCAGATCAATGCAATGCAAGGATATGAGGGGCGCTAGGCCCATTCGTGGAAAGGGCGGATCTCGATTTCGCTGGGGCCGGGCATGGGGTTGGGGCAGCGTTTCACCCAGGCGACGGCTTCGTCCATATCGGCCACTTCCCATAGCCAGAAGCCCGCGACCAGTTCGCCGACCTGGGGAAAGGGGCCATCGATGACGCGGCGATCGGCGCCGTCGAAGGCGATACGCTTGCCATGAGAGGAGGGGAGCAGGCCGTCGGCCATGCGCAATATGCCGGCCGCTTCCAGTTCGTCGTTGAAGCGGCCCATCGCCGCCATCATCTCCGGGTCGGGCGGGCCGCCTGCCTCGCTGTCCCGCGTCGCCTTCACCAGCACCATCACGCGCATCGATCGCCTCCCTGTCCGGACCGCAGGAGGATAAGCGAAAATGGCCGATTGCGGTAGGCGCAGCGACATCATCGGCCGGTACAGGAGGCTGCCTCCCGCGACCGGGAAGAGAATTGCCGGCTTTCAAGCAGTTGCCGCACCTGCATGCGACGAAGCGAAGCTGCACTTTCGCGGCTGGAAGGGGGATCTTAACCTTTTGGAAAGGCACGACCTGCGAAATGAAAGCGGGGACTACGGGGCCGTATAAATGCTGAAAAAAATCCGCACCCAGGACGTGAAACTGGGGATGTTCTTGCACAAGCTGGACGGGTCGTGGTTTTCCCACCCCTTCTGGAAGCGCAAGATGCTGCTCGACGATCCCGAGCAACTGGCGGACTTGCATGCCAGCAAGGTCGAGTGGGTGACGATCGACGTGTCGCGCGGTGCGGATGTGGCCCCGGCCCAGCCGGTGCCATCCCGCGTGGTGCCGATAGCCGAGCCGCGCGAACGGGTGTTCGGCCGTGCCGGGCCGACGATCGTGCGCCGCGCCGCGCCCCAGCCGGTCGACCGTCCCTTCGACCCGCTGTCCAAGGACAAGCTGCCGATCCGCGCCGAGATGGTCCATGCCCAGCGGCTGGCGCGCAAGTCGGGTCGCACCATGCGCAAGCTCTATGAGGATGTGCGGCTGGGCAAGGCGGTGAAGGCGGCCAAGCTGGAAACCATGGTCGACGAGATTTCCAGTTCCGTGCAGCGCAATCCGCACGCCTTCATGGCGATCACGCGGATGAAGAATAGTGGCGAATATCTGTATCAGCATGCGCTGTCGGTCTGCGCGCTGATGATCGGCCTTGCCCAGCAGATGCACCTGTCGCCCGACGATATCCGCAAGGCTGGCCTGGCCGGCCTGCTGATGGACATGGGCATGGCCCATGTGCCGCAGGAAGTGTGGGACAAGGATGCGCCGCTGACGCCGGAGGAGTGGGACGTGGTCAAGAGCCACACCACGCTGGCGCATGAATTCCTGACCCTGGGCGGCGAAATGCCGGCGGAAGTGCTGGACGTGTGCCTCAACCATCATGAGCGGCTGGATGGCAGCGGCTATCCCAATGGCCTGGCCGGCGAGCAGATCGGCATGTTCGCGCGCATGGCCGCGATCTGCGACAGCTATGACGCCATGACGTCCAATCGCTTGCACCGCAGTGGCGAAGACCCGTCGCGCGCCTTGCTGAAGATCGACGAGGATGGCGGCGCGCTGTTCGACGCGGAAATCTTCCAGGCGTTTCAGCGCGCGGTCGGCATCTATCCGATCGGGTCGCTGGTGCGGCTGCGATCGCACCGGCTGGCGATCGTGGTCGAGCAGAATCCCGATGACCTGACCCTGCCCAAGGTCCGCCCCTTCTATTCGCTCGCCGACCGGGCGTTCGAGAAGAGCGAGGATATCGATCTCGGCAATTGCTTCGGCGCGGACCAGATCATCACCCGCGAGACGCCCGAAGGATGGGACATGAGCGAATGGCCGGCGATGAGTGCCAAGCTGCTGGCAGTCGCAAGCTGAACCAGGGCAGGCGGCTCGGTCAGATCCGCGTCGCCTGCAACTCTTCCGTCCATTGGAGCAGGCGCTCCTTCAACCGGCGGTCGCGGCCGGCCCCGAGATCATCCGCTTTCAGCCGTTCGAGAATCTCGAAACCGAAGGCGTCTTCGCCATGGGTATTCCAGGCGTCCTGGAGGCCGGGATGCCGATCATTGCCCAGTCGCAGGGTGAACCAGAGCCGGTTGCGGATCGTGGCGAGATTGAGCGCGCTGCCAACCCAGCGCTGGTCCGAGGGCGCGCAATATAGGGTGTAAATGCCGCTTTCGACTTTCTGCTCCCTGTAGGCGGCGATCGCGGCCCGCTTTTCCTCTTCGGTCATGGAATAAGTCTAATATTACCCGGATATATTTTCAAACGATATTTGTCCGGGTTCAATTTGGCTCGATTCGACGGTAGTGGGAACGTCGGTCTACCCCCATTTCTCTGGCGGATGGAGAGCTTCGCATAAGGGAAAACCCATATGGCGCATTATTCGAACAACCTGCCGGAGGCTTAACCAAATCGTGCAACCGGGGTGAAGACATTGCCTGACTATGCTGGCTAAGGGCCCGCCTCCTTTGGGTCTGACAGGATAGATAATTTCATGAAAAAGATGGGGGGCGGCATTGCAGCCGCAGGGGTTGCGATTGCCGCGACGGGTGTTTTTGCGGCCGTTTCGCTATCGGGCGGAGATGCCGGTACGCCCGAAGCACGGGTGATTACCATCCCGTCATCGGCCAGCTCGATGCCGGTTGTCAGCAGCAGCACGACGGTGCCGACGACAACGGCGGCGCAGGCCTTTACCGCTGCGATAGCCGCTGGGCCTGCCGGTGCGACGACAAGCACGTCCAAGGTTCTGCCTGGGATCAATTTCTCCGGCGGCGAATTTGGCGGCACCGGCGGCAAGCTTGGCAGCAACTATATCTATCCCAGCACGGCCGAGATGCGCAGCTATGCGGCGCAGGGCTTCAAGCTGTTGCGCGTGCCGTTCCGCTGGGAACGGTTGCAGCCCGACCTTTACGGTCCTCTGTCGGAGGTCGATCGCAAGGCGCTGAAGTCGGTCGTGACCCAGGCCAATGCGCTGGGCCTGACCGTCATCCTGGACATGCATAATTATGGTGCGCGCCAGGTGAAGGGTGCCACCGCTCTTGTCGGCAGCGGCACATTGGCGACGACGGCACTCACCGACGCCTGGGTCAAGATAATGGAGGACTATCGCTCCAATTCCAATGTCTGGATCGGCCTGATGAACGAGCCGAACCGGCAGAATGTCACACAATGGTGGGCGATCGCCGGGCAGGTGACCAAGGATATCCGTGCCCAGAAGATCAGCAACAAGCTGCTGATTCCCGGCACGGCCTGGACCGGGGCGCATAATTGGGTGAGTTCGGGCAATGCCGCGCAGGCGGTGAAGTTCGTCGATCCCGGCAAGAATTACGCCTTTGAAGTGCATCAATATCTGGATGCCTGGTCGACCGGCACCACCGACAAGTGCGAGGTCAAGGCCGGCCAGCGCGTGAATGCGGCGCTGACCTGGGCCGAGAAGTACAAGGTGAAGCTGTTCTTCGGCGAGATTGCCGCGTCGGGCCAGCCGCAATGCGCGAAGGAATATCCCGACATGCTGCGCCGTCTGAAGACGTCGTCGGCGGTGCTGGGCTGGACCGCCTGGGGCGGCGGCGCCTGGTGGGCCTATGACTATATGTTCCGTCTCCAGTCGCGCACGACCACGCCGACGGCACATATGAAGCTGCTGCTCGCCAACATGCCCTGAGGCTGGCGCTACTCCAATGCCAGCAGGGCGAAGCTGGCCAGCCAATGTTCCCCCATATAGTCGCCGGCTATGTGGGGGAGCGCGGCGTCGAGATGGACGAGGGCCGCCTGCTCGGCGATCGGCGCGATCGGCGTGTCGGCACCCAGCGCGGCGGCGATGCCGCGCCAGCACCAGGCGCGGCTGAGGTTGAGGCCGTCGAGATGGGCGATCTTGCCGTCGCTGCGGTCCGACACAGTGGCCGGGGTGAACAGGGTGGCCGGCTGGCCGGTCAGAAGATCGGGCAGGAAGGCGCCGAACCAGTCGGCAAATTCATCGCGCGCGAGCAGCCGGCTCATCAGCAGCGCTTCGGTGAGCGCCGAGGAGAGAAATTCGTCGCCGCCCGGTTCCCAGGCCTGGCAGGCGCGGTCCTGGCCGAACCAGGCAAGGGCACGCTCGCGGATCAGCGCCTGGAGCGCGGGATCGCGGTCCTTGGCCCAGTCATAAGCGTGGATCAGCGCGAAGCTGCTGTTGAAATGGGTGCCGACGCGCAGCGGATAGGTCATTTTCGGCAGGAAGGCGTGGAAGCGCGCGGCGAAATCGAGCGCCAGCGGTTCGATCGCGGCGGCCCAGGGCCCGTCCTGCCGGGCAAGTTCGGCATGGAGCGCGAGCAGCCAGGCCCAGCCATAGGGGCGCTCGAACCCGCCGGCGGTCGGGCGGGTGAGGAAAGCGCGTTCGCCCGCAACCTTGTCCGGGACCAGCATCATGTCGGCGCGGGCGCGGATGGCATCGGCCTGGGCCATGTCGGGATAGAGGCGGCGCAGGCGCATCACCTGCCACCAGCCATGGACGCAGCTGTGCCAGTCATAGCTGCCATGGAAGATCGGATGATGGTCCGCCGGGATGCGCGCATCCTCCGGTCCCTGATAGGTCAGGTCCATCTTGTAGGGATATTGCCGCCCCAGATGGGACAGGGTGAGGGCGGCGAAACGGTCGGCAATATCTTGGGTCAGTCGGGTCATCGGAAGGCCAGCCAATAGATCAGGAGGATGTTGACGCAGAGCAGGGGGAGGGCGGTGCCGACCTGGCGGCGGATCACGCCATATTCATCCTTGAGCTGCAGCAGCGCGGCGGGGAGGAGGTTGAAATTGGCGGCCATCGGCGTCAGCAATGTGCCGCAGAAGCCTGCGAGCATGCCGATCGCGCAGATGATCGCCGGATCGCCATGATAGTGGTGGATCAGCAGCGGGATGCCGATCGCGGCAGTCATCACCGGGAAGGCGGCAAAGGCATTGCCCATGACGATGGTGAAGAGCGCCATGCCCAGGCCATAGGCGATCACTGCGCCGAGCAGGCTGCCATCGGGAATGGCGAGGCGGACGATGCCGCCGACGACATCGCCAACGCCGGCGAGCGCGAACACCGCGCCAAGGCTGGCCAGCATCTGCGGCAATATGCCCACCCAGCCGACCGAGTCCATCAATTGCCGCCCCTGTTGCAGGGCGACGATTGGCCGGGCGCGCAGCCAGGTGCAGCCGATGGCGAGCGCGATCAGGACGCCGAGCGCCAGCGAAATGAGGGTGGTCTGCTTGGGATCGATCCAGGCGGGGAACGCCTTGAACAGGAAGGTGCCGGCCAGCGCGGTGACGGGGATGACCAGGGCGATGGCGAACAGGCCATTGCCATGACGGTCGGCGCGCGCCTGCCGCTCCGCCAGCGGCACGCCGCCGCTGCCGCGACCCAGCCCCTTGAAGCCGGCGATGGCGACGAGGCCGAGGACAAGGACGCCATTGCCGATCTCACCGATCCGGTCGCCCGCCCACATGCTGAGCGCCAGCAACGCCCAGAAGGCGGCGGTGGTGAATCGACGCGGGTTGCTGCGGTCGGCGGCGCCGAGCAGGGCATAGCCCGCGAACACCGCGCCCATCAGCGCGTAGACCCAGTGGAGGGTGATCATGCGGTGTGCTCCGCTTCCTTGGCGCCCTGCGCGTTCAGCCGGCGGTCGAGCCGCCACAGGCGAAAGCCGTGGATCAGCAGCGCGGCGATCGCGGTCGGGATTGCCCAGACCGAGAGCTGGAGCGGTTCGAGCAATATGCCATATTGCTCCAGCAGCCCCTTGATCAGCAGGATCGACCCGATGGCGAGGAAGATATCCTCGCCAAAGAAGACGCCGACATTGTCGGTCGCGGCGGCCCAGGCCTTGATCTCGTCGCGCTGCTCCTCATCGAGCGCGCCGGCCTGTTTCTCGGCCGCGGCTTCGGCAATCGGGGCGACCAGCGGCCGCACGGTCTGGGCATGGCCGGCGACCGAGATCAGGCCCATGGCGGCCGAAATCTGACGGGCGACCAGGTAGAAGAGGAGGAAGCGGCCGGTGGTAGCGCCGCGCATCCGGTCAATGAGGCCGCGCGCCCGTTCCTGAAGCCCATGCGCTTCGAGCAGGCCGATCACCGGCAGCACCACCCAGACGACCGAGACATAGCGCGAGTCGTTGAACGCCTTGCCAAAGGCGGCGAGGATGGTGAGCGGATCGAGCCCGGCGGCAAGGCCGGTGGCGATGGCCGAGGCCAGGATCACCAGCAGCGGATTGAAGCGCAGCACGAAGCCCGCGACGATCAGGGCGATGCCCAGCAACACCCACATTAGTCGTTCGCGTCCCGCAGTCGTCCGTCCGTCATCGCCATGGGGTAGCGGCAATGCAGGCCGCTGGCCATAGGCGGTTGAAATCCGGTGCGATGGTCGCACCGGTCGCACCGGACCGTCGGTTCACATCTTTTCCGAAAATCCTGATGGCCAATGACATCGGCCTGACATAGTTGGAGGAGACAGGGGCGTATCAGACGTGGACGGCCAGACCCAAAAATGGGGCGGACGTGGAATTATTCGGAGAGAGCCTTTGACCATCATGGCGATCGATTTCGAGGCGTCGTGCCTGCCCCGGCACGGACGATCTTTCCCGATCGAAGTGGGCATAGCGGGCGGCGGCATTGCCCGCAGCTGGATCATTCGACCTCATGCAGCCTGGGCCGGCTGGGACTGGACCGCCGAAGCCGAGGCGCTGCACGGCCTATCGCGCGCGCGGATCGAGGCGGAGGGCGAGCCGGCGGACGTGGTGCTGGCACAACTGGCGGCGGCGGTTGCCGGCTGCCGCGTGGTCGCCGACAGCGTGATCGATCAATATTGGCTGCAGACGCTGGCCGATACGGAGGCCGTGGTGGCGCCGTTCGCGATCGATCATGTCTCATTGTTGCTGGATGAGTGGGGCGCGGACGAGCCGCGGATCGCGGCCGCCATGGCCCATGCCGATGCGCTGCATACCGCGCGGCACCGCGCCGTGGCCGATGCACTGTGGCTTTCCGGGCTGATCGAGGCCCTGTCGGGGGCGGCGCGGCCGCTTCAGGCCAGCCCGGTAATCGCAAGGGTCGCTTGACGACATGCTGCGGCACAGCAATAATTTGTAACGTTCGGCATATTGGGGAGACATTCTCCCTGCCTAAACCCGTCGGAAGGATCCCGCTTATTGCTGGATATTGTCTGTTTCGAAGGGAAGCCATCCATGTTGCCGATCCTTGCCAGTGTCGCGGCGCTCGCCGCTTCCTCCACCCCGATCCACAGCGCCGAACTGACTCACGGCGCCCAGGCCTATACGGCCAGCTATCACACCGCATCGTCGGTGCGCTTCACCCAGGTCGAGCCGCGCTTCGGCAACCGCAATGCCATTCCGGTCTGCCGCTGGCAGGCCGATGTGCGCGTCGACCGCGCCGTCGCGGCCCAGGGCCAGTCGGTGCCGGCCTTCGGCAAGGCGGTCCATCGCTTCGCCCCGCTGTCGGGCAGCTATGCCGGCACCTGTGCCGCCGCCCGCAGCCAGGTGGATGCCGAGGTCGCCCGCTATGCCAGCGCCCGCAATGCCGAGGCCGTGTCGGTCGCGCAGCAGGACCGCGCCGTGCTGGTGAATGAACTGGACAGCGTACGCGCGCTGACCGTGAAGGGCTGATGAGTCCACCGCTGATACTGGTCGCCGAGACGCAGCAGGATTTGCGGCACAAGGTGCGCGAATTTCTGGAGCAGAGCGGGTTTCGCGCTCTGCCTGCGGCCTCGTCGAGCGATATATTCAGTGCCATGGACCGGATGCCGGTCGGCGCGGTCGTGCTGGATGCAGGACTGCGCGGGCCGGACGGCATGGACCTGTGTCGTGACGTGCGTGAGCGTAGCGACGTGCCGATCATCCTGGTCGGCGCCGACAGCAGCGAGGTCGACCGGGTGGTCGGCCTGGAACTGGGCGCCGACGACTATATGGCCAAGCCCTATTCGACCCGCGAACTCGCGGCGCGGCTGCGCGCCGTGCTGCGGCGCGGGCGCAGCGAGCGGGCGCTGGGCCTGCGGCGTCAGACCCAGGCGCGCTTCGACGACTGGGTGGTCGATTTCGCCCGGCGCGAAGTGACCGACCCGGCCGGCGCGCTGGTCGAACTGACGGCGGCGGAATTTTCGCTGCTCGCCGTGTTGCTGGATCATGCCCAGGCGGTGATTGCCCGTGCGCGGCTGATGGAACTGGCGGGCGTGCGCGATGCGCCCTCGTCCGATCGCAGTGTCGACGTGCTGATCAGCCGGTTGCGACGCAAGTTGTCCCATGAGGGACGGCCCGCCGCGATCGTGACTGTTCGTGGCGTCGGATACATGTTCAGCGCGGTCGTCGACCGGCGCTGACCCTCCCGAAAAGGCGCGCTGATGGCGGTTTTCCGCCATTTGGCGCGCCTGTCGGGCGCTTTGCATCCCAGACATGATTTTTAACAATTCCGCTGCGCCGCAGCAAAATCTGCTGCGTATTTTGCAAGCTAGGCCGGTCCGCCCCCTGACCGGCAACGCAATAGCAATAAGAGGATGAAAGCCATGAACGAGCTTATCGGTCGTGTATTCAGTTTCGAGACCAAGGTCTTCCCGAACGAAAGCACGCTCTACAATCAGTTGGCCAGCCATGGTCAGAGCCCCAAGGCGCTGATGATCTCCTGCGCCGACTCGCGCATCGTTCCCGAGCACATCATGCAGGCCCAGCCGGGCGACCTGTTCGTCTGCCGCAATGCTGGCAATATCGTGCCGCCGCATGACAGCCAGCTGGGCGGCGTGACCGCCACGGTCGAATATGCCGTCATGGTGCTGGGCGTGCGCGACATCATCGTGTGCGGTCACAGCGACTGCGGCGCGATGAAGGCGCTGGCCACCGACGCCGACCTGACCGGCATGCCCAATGTCGCCGCCTGGCTGCGCCACAGTCATGCCGCGCAGAAGCTGTGCCGCGAATCCTATCCTGCCGACCTGGATGCCGCCGAAAAGCTGCGCAACATGGCGCTGGAAAATGTCGTCGTACAGCTGTCGCACCTGCGCACCCATCCGTCGGTCGCGTCGGGCATCGCCCGCGGCGAGATTGCCCTGCATGGCTGGTATGTCGACATCCATGCCGGCCAGGTCCTGGGTCTGGACGGTGAAACCGGCCGTTTCTCGGTGCTGCGCGAAGGGCAGAAGCTGCCCGTGGCGCTGCCGCATGGGCGTCGCCTGGCCGGCGAATCGCTCATCGCACAAGCTGCGGAGTAAATCATGTTGAAGGCCTTTTCCGGCGGCACGTTCAGCCGCGACTTCACGGCGTCGATCGTCGTGTTCCTGGTGGCCATGCCGCTGTGCATGGGCATCGCCATTGCCTCCGGCGTGCCGCCGGAAAAAGGCCTGATCACCGGCATCATCGGCGGCCTGGTCGTCGGCCTGCTGGCGGGTTCGCCGCTGCAGGTCAGCGGTCCGGCGGCCGGTCTTGCGGTCATCGTCTTCGAAATCGTGCGGGAACAGGGGCTGTCCGCCCTTGGCCCCATCCTGATCCTGGCAGGCGCGATCCAGATCGTCGCCGGCCTGCTGAAGGTCGGCGGCTGGTTCCGCGCCATTTCGCCGGCGGTCGTGCATGGCATGCTGGCGGGCATCGGCGTGCTGATCGTCGTCGGCCAGTTCCATGTGCTGTTCGATGACAAGCCGCTGTCGAGCGGTCTGCACAATCTGATCGCGATGCCGGGCCAGATATTGGGCCTGACCAATCAGGATGCGGCCACCGCCTTCGCTGTCGGCCTGGTCACCATCGGCGCGATGCTGGGCTGGGAGAAGTTCCGCCCCGCATCGATGAAGCTGGTGCCGGGGGCGCTGGTCGGCGTTGTCGCCGCGACGCTGGTCGCCTTCGCGCTCGGCCTGCCGGTCGCCCGTGTTGTCGTGCCGGAATCGATCCTGTCTGCCATCAGCCTGCCCGAGCAGGGCCTGCTGGCGCAGCTGATGAGCCCGACGATCATCACCACCGCCATCGCGATCGCCTTCATCGCCAGTGCCGAGACTTTGCTGTCGGCCGCTGCGGTCGACCGCATGCATGATGGCGTGCGCACCAATTATAACCGCGAACTGAGCGCGCAGGGGGTGGGCAACCTGCTCTGCGGCGTGGCTGGCGCGCTGCCGATGACCGGCGTCATCGTCCGCTCGTCCGCCAACGTCCAGGCCGGCGCCAAGACCCGCCTGTCGGCGATCCTGCATGGCGCCTGGATCCTGGGCTTCGTCGCGTTGCTGCCCTGGCTGCTGCGCGAAGTGCCGATGGCGGCGCTGGCTGGCATTCTGGTCGTGACCGGCTTCCGTCTGGTCAGCCTGTCGCACGTCAAGCATCTGTTCCACCTCTATGGTCCGCTGCCGGCGATCGTGTGGGCCGCGACGCTGATCTGCGTCGTCGCGACCGACCTGCTGACCGGCGTGCTGGTGGGCATCGGCCTGTCGCTGATCGAACTGATCCCCCATGCCAGCCGCCTGCGCCTGGGCGTCGAGGAAGCCAGCCGCGGCGATGCGCATGAAGTGGCGCTGCACGGCACGGCGAGCTTCCTGAGCCTGCCCAAGCTGTCGGCCAAGCTGGAATCGGTGCCGGCGGGGCAACTGGTCATCCTCAATGTCGAGCGCCTGACCCATATCGACCATACCTGCGCCGAAATGGTGCGCGAATGGGCCGATCGCCGCACCGGCGCTGGCGCCAAGGTGGAGCTGTTCGGCGCGACCGGACGGATGCGCCAGCTCGTCGCCTGACAGGAGCCAGCATGACAGAAAAGCCGCCGCATCCCCGGATGCGGCGGCTTTTTCATGTTCAGATGCAATTCAGACATCAAATAGAAACAATATCGCTGGCAATTAGAAAAAAACCGTGATCGCTATATCACAGCGCCTCTCTTCCCTTGTGCAGATGCGAAGATAGAGGTTTGCGCCGACGGCTGGCGAGAATAGTCGAGTAGTCATCCGCCGGTACGGAAGACGATATTCCAACAGATCTTCGGGCCGCGGATGCAGGACGGAACATTCTTTCGTAAAAGGGGAATGTTCATGAAGTATCAAATCGCTTGTGCCGCTCTGGCTCTGATGTCGAGTGCGCCGGCCTTCGCCCAGGAAGAACCCGCAGGCCCGGTCACCGTGACCGGCAGCGTCGGCCTGGTTTCCGATTATCGCTTCCGTGGTGTTTCGCAGTCCGATCGCGGCATGGCGATCCAGGGTGGCCTGACCGCAACCCATGAAAGCGGCGTCTATGTCGGCACCTGGGGTTCCAACCTGTCGGGCTGGGGCACCTTTGGCGGCGCCAACATGGAACTGGACCTGTTCGCAGGCTATGCCATTCCTCTGGGCGACAGCGGCGCGACGCTGGACCTCGGCCTGACCTGGTACATGTACCCGTCGGGCGCCGACAAGACCGACTTCGCCGAACCCTATGTGAAGCTGTCGAGCCAGGTCGGCCCGGTCAAGGGGCTGCTCGGCGTGGCCTATGCCCCCAAGCAGGAAGCGCTGGGCAAGTGGTGCAGCGACGCTGATTGCACCATCTACAAGCCGGGTGACAAGGAAGATAATTTCTACATCTGGGGCGATGTCAGCGGTGCGATCCCGAACACCCCGGTTAGCCTGAAGGCGCATCTGGGCTGGTCGAACGGCAATAGCGGCCTGGGCCCGAACGGCACGTCGGTCGCGCCGACCGGCAAATATCTCGACTGGCTGGTCGGAGCCGACCTGGCCGTGCCGGGCACGCCGCTGACGCTGAGCATCGCCTATGTCGACACCGACATCGCTCGCGTCGAGGAAAATTATCTGCGTCCCAACTTCCAGGTTGCGGACGGCGATAATTTTGGCAAGTCGATCGCGCGCAGCACGGTCGTCTTCTCGATCTCGGCCGCTTTCTGATCTTTACGGATCGGGCCCGTTCGCGCGGGCCCGATCTGCTGTATTTCCGGGCCTTATCTTGTGCCGAGCTGTCGCCGGCGTGACAAATTGTTGCTGTGGCCCCCGTCAACTGTTTCGGCAGCAAGCTGCGGTTGACCCTCCACCGGTCGCTGCTTATCTCCCAACATCATGAACAGCCTGATGTTGCTCCGCGCATGACCGCCCCCTCGATCATCCTTGTCGAAGACGATCCGCCGCTCCGCACGCTGACGGCGCGCGCGTTGCAGGAACATGGCTATCAGGTCCGTCCGGCCTCGTCCGGTCCGGAAATGTGGGTGGCCTTCGATGCCGGCCCGGTCGACCTGGTCGTTCTGGACGTCATGCTGCCCGGCACCAACGGCATCGACCTGTGCCGCCAGATCCGTCGCAAGAGCGACGTGCCCATCATCTTCATCAGCGCCAAGGGCAGCGAGACCGACCGTATCGTCGGGCTGGAACTGGGCGCCGACGATTATCTGCCCAAGCCCTTTGGCACGCGCGAACTGATCGCCCGCATCCGCGCCATCCTGCGCCGCGTCGGCGTGGAGCGTGGCCCGGACGAGCAGCGCGAGAATGAAGCGCGCTTCGACGGCTGGATCGTCAACTTCCCGCGCCGTGAACTGCGGTCGCCGACCGGCGCGATCGTCGATCTGACCGGCGCCGAGTTCGACCTGCTGGGCAGCTTCCTCAGCCATCCGCAGCGGGTGATCGCGCGCGAGCGGCTGATCGAATTGTCGCGCACCCGCATGGGTGACAGCAGTGACCGCAGCATCGACGTGCTGGTCAGCCGCCTGCGCCGCAAGCTGTCGACCGAGGACCGGCCCGCGCCGATCACCACGGTGCGCGGCGTCGGCTACATGTTCAACGCGGAAGTCGCGCGCGCTTGAGACGACAGCGGTTCAGCCGGTCGCTCGGGCTGGTCGGCCGCATCTTTGGCATATTGCTGCTGACCGTCCTGTTGGAATTCGTGGTCGGCACGCTCATCTATGAGCGCGCCAGCCATTTGTCACTGCAGGATGACGAAGCGCGCCGCCTGGCCGAGCATCTGGTGATCGCGCGCAAGCTGGTGGCCAAGGCGCCGGTCAGCCAGCGCGGCGGGGTCAGCGCGCAACTGACCACCGACCGCTATGACATCCACTGGACGCTGGCCGCGCCGCCGCCGCCGCCGCTGTCGCCCGAACTGGCGCGGATGCGGCAGCAGATCGTCGACTGGGAACCCAGCCTGCATGAATCGCGGCTGTGGCTGCGGCTCAATTCGCCCGGCCGTTCCTCGCAGATCAATGGCGGGCTGCAACTGGCGGACGGCAGCTGGCTCTATTTCGGCATGCATCATAGCGGCGGCAAATGGGCCTTCACCTTCGGCCGTTTCGGCCTGGCGCTGATCCCGGTGCTGGCGCTGCTGATTGCGGGCGGCGTGCTGATCCGGCGGACCCTGGCGCCGCTGCGCGACCTGACGCATGCGACCAAGCGGATCGGCCTCGCGCAGCAGGTGGCGGTGGCGGAAGCGGGCACCAATGATGTACGCAACCTGATCCGCGCCTTCAATGCGATGCAGACCCGCATCCATCGCCTGATCAACGAGCGGACCGAGACGCTGGCGGCGGTCGGCCATGACATGCGCACGCCGCTCGCCCGGCTGCAATTGCGGCTGGAAGCGGTGGACGACCCCGAAATCCGCGAGGCGATGGGCGAGGATCTGGCCGAGATGGGCGAGATGATCGAGTCCGTGCTGGCCTTTCTGGGCGGTGAGAAGAATCCCGAGCCGGCGGTGCGGATCGACGTGGCGGTCACGATCGCGACGGTGGTCGACGCCTTCCAAGATCATGGCGACGATGTGATCTATGACGGGCCCGATCATCTGGAAATGGAGGTTCGCCCGCTGTCGCTGCGCCGCGCCGTGCGCAACCTGATCGAGAATGCGCTCCATTATGGGGTGCGTGCGCGGGTCAGCGTGGCGCGGCATGACAATGAGGTGCTGATCCGCGTCGATGATGATGGCCCCGGCATTCCGCGCGACCGGTTGGAGGAGGTGCTGAAGCCCTTCCATCGGCTCGATACGGCGCGCCAGCGCAACACGCGGGGCATGGGGCTGGGCCTGGCCATCGTCGCCAAGACGGTGGAGCAGGAGGGCGGTCGCCTGACGCTGGCCAATCGGCCCGAGGGCGGGCTGCGCGTCGAAATCTGCCTCTATCTGAACAGGCCGGAAGCCAAGGTCTGATCGGCCTTCCGGCGCGTTCGGCAAAGAGAATCTCGCTACCCCCAAGCAAAACTCGTTTATCCTGGCGCGCAGACGCGGGTTATTCCGGTTGCCCATCGGACAAGAGGCGCAGGGAATGGCGGACGGCGATATGCAGGGTGAAGGCGTGGGCTATTGGGATCTGGACCGGCTGGTCACGGACCTGGCCGCCGCGCGCAGTCGCTGGCGGCAGGAACAGCAGCATCATGCCGAATATGGCGCCGAAGGATTCCCGTCGCGCGCCAATCTGGTGAAGATCACCGGCGCGCTGTGCGGCGCATTGTTCCCGCTGCGGCTGGGGCCGAGCTTCGTGCGACTGCATAATGAGGACGCCTATGTCGCCGAGACGCTGCAGACCGTGCTCAGCCGCCTCTATGGCCAGATCCGGCTCGAACTCATCTATGCGATGAAGGATGACCCGATTGCCGCAGTCGACGCAGCGGCGGCGCGGATCATCGGCGAATTCGCGCATAGCCTGCCGGCGCTGCGCACATTGCTCGACAGCGATGTCGAGGCGGCCTTCCTGGGCGATCCGGCCGCGCGCAGCGTGGACGAGGTGCTGATCTGCTACCCTTCGATGCTGGCGATCATCCATCATCGGCTGGCGCACCGCCTCTATGAACTGGGCGCCCCGCTGGTGGCGCGGATCATTTCCGAAATCGCCCATTCCCATACCGGCATCGACATCCATCCCGGCGCACGCATCGGCCACGGCTTCTTCATCGACCATGGCACCGGCGTCGTCATCGGCGAGACGGCGATCGTCGGCGATCGGGTGCGGCTCTATCAGGGCGTGACGCTGGGCGCGCGCAGCTTCCCCTCGGACGAGAAGGGCGCGCTCGAAAAGGCGCAGCCGCGCCATCCGATCATAGAGGATGATGTCGTCATCTATGCCGGCGCGACAGTGCTGGGCCGGATCATCATCGGCAGCCGATCGGTCATCGGCGGCAATGTCTGGCTGACCGAAAGCGTGCCGGCCGACAGCAATGTGCGCCAGGCCAAGGCCCGGCACGAAGTGACCAGCCGGGTCGAGGTGTCGGCCCCGCACCGAGTTCATGCCCTGCTGGAAAGCACGGACGGGATTGGCGAGAATATCTGATCCTCCCCCTTTTGACGGGGGGAGGATCGGCAAGGGCTTATTGCCCGGCGCAGCTGTCGCCTTGGCCGGCGACCAGGTCGAGGCAGCGGCCGTCAATCTGGTCCTTGGGCACGGGCAGCTTGATCAGCGCGGCGAGGCTGGGGAGGATGTCCACCGTCTCGACGCCCAGCGGTTGCTCGAAATGCTGCATGCCCTTGCGCCAGAACAGGATCGGCACGCGGCGATCGGTATCCCAGGGCGAACCATGGGTGGCGACCGAGCCCATCACCGCCTGTTCGGGGATCGACATGACGCGCGGCTTGAGCAGCAGCAGCAGGTCGCCCGAACGGCCGGGATAGAAGCTGGCGCGCGCTTCCTGGATCAGGCTCCAGCTTTCGGGCGGACCCGAGGGCGAGGGGGTGGCGGCGATTTCCGCCTTGGTGAAGACGGTCTGCACCTGCGGATGGGCGCGCAGATATTTGAGCGCCTCGGTTTCGACCCTGGCGCGCTGCGCGGCAGTCAGCCCCTTGTCATAATAGATGTCGCCCGACGGGCCGTCGCTCCAGATCACCTTCTTGCCGGGCAGGCCGGCCTTCTCGGCGATGGTGGCGTTGAGCGCCTTGGGCGTCAGCGCCATGTCGACCCGCTGTTCCATCGGCATCGCATTCATGCGGTGGCGTTCGGGCAGGTCATGGCCGCCATGGTCGGCGGTCAGCACCACGACATAGTCGATGCCGTCCTTGTCGAGCTTGTCGAAGAAGGCGCCCAGTTCGGTGTCGAGACGATCGACCTGGATGCAGCTTTCGGTGCCTTCGGTGCCGAAGGTGTGGCCGACATAGTCGGTCGCCGACAGGCCGATCGAGATGATGTCGGTCTGCGCCTGCTTGCCAAGCTGCATGCTCTCGATCGCGGCGGCGGCGAAGGCCAGGGTCATAGCATCCTGCTCGGGCGAGATGCGGAAGCCCTTATAGTCGCCGGCCTCACGCGCGAAGCGGCCGGTGCCGACCGTCCTGTTGCCCGCCTGGACCGGGAAATCCTTCGACACGCACTGGGCGGGCAGTTCGAAGCCGGGGTTGGGCTGGGCGAGGCGCTGGGCAAAGGCCTGGTTGACCTGGGTGACGAGCGGGGTGGGGGCGACGCCCTTGTAGCTGACATAGCCCTGCGGCCCGCCGAGCCACCAGACCTGGTCGGCTGTCGCGCCGCCCATCATGATCGCGGCGCGATCCTTGCCAGCGACCGACACGACGCGGGTGGCGGGATTGGCCGCCTTCATCCGGCCGCCCAGCGTCGGCACCTTGAGGTGCAGGGGCGAGGCGTCGTACTTGTCGCTGCTGCTGCCCGGCTGGCTTTCATCCTCGGCGCAATAGAGATTCTTGTCCTCGCGCTTGGCGTCGAGGTCGAACCAGTTATTGGCGATGATGCCGGTGCGCGACGGGCGGCTGCCGGTCAGGATGGTCGAGTGGCCGGGGCAGGTCTCGGTCGCGGCGTGGCTCTGATAGCCGCGCGGGAAGACCGCGCCTTCGCTGGTCAGGCGCTTGAGGCCGCCGGTATAATATTGGCGATATTCGCTGAACAGGTCGGCCGAAAACTGGTCGACCGAGATGGCGACGATCAGCTTGGGCGGAGTCGCGGCAATGCTGCGGGCGGCCGGTGCAGGAGCGGCAGCAGGCGCGGGGCTCTGCGCCACGACGGGCATGGCGGTGGCAAGCAACAGGGCAGCGGCGACGTGTTTCAACATATGGGTACCTTCTCATGCCTTGACGGCGGATAGGGAGCGACCTAGCCCCCTTGCATCCACCCGACCAGAGGCCCGATGCGGATTTTTCAAGTCATATTCGTGACGCTCGCCATGCTGGCGGGGCTGTCGATCGCATCTCCCGCGGTGCAGGCCCAGGCGGCCTTTGGCGGCGGCCCGGCGCATATCGCCGCGCTGCTGATGGCCGAAAGCACAGCGCCTGCGCCCGGCAAGGGCACGACCATCGCCTTTGCCATGAAGCCGGAAAAGGGTTGGCACGGCTATTGGGAAAATCCGGGCGATGCGGGCCTGGGCATGACCGTGACCTGGACCTTGCCCAAGGGCGTGACGATTGGCGCGCTGCGCTATCCGGTGCCCGAGACGCTGCTGATTTCGGGCCTGATGAACCATGTCTATGAAGGCCCCTATGCGGTGCTCGCCAATCTGGGCGTGGCGCCGGACGTGGCGGCCGGCACCCGCCTGCCGATCCGGGTGAAGGCGGAATGGCTGGCCTGCACCGACAAGATCTGCGTACCCGAAAGTGGTGAACTGGCGCTGGAACTGGTTGCGGGCGATGGCAAGGTGGTGCCGGCGATGCAGGCACGCTTCGATGGCTGGCGCGGCCATCTGCCCCGGCCGCTGGGCAGCGAGGCTATCTATCAGATCGTCGATGGCAAGCTGCGCCTGTCGGTGCCGTTCCCCGCCGATGCGCAGGCGCGCGAGGTTCACCTCTTCCCGCTGAGCGACGGGCTGGCCCGGTTCGCCGCCGCGCAGAAGGTCAGCCGCGAGGGCGACCGGCTGCTGGTCGAGACGCAGGCGGGCGAGGGTTTCAAGGGCGGCGCTGCGCAGGCGGTACTGCGGACCGGCGACCATGTCGGCTTCCTGCTGAGCGCCAAGCCCGGCGAGGTCGCGGCGATCGCGGCCAAGGGGCTGGCGGGCACGATATTGCTGGCGCTGGGCGGGGCGATATTGGGCGGGCTGCTGCTCAACGTCATGCCCTGCGTCTTCCCGATCCTGGGGTTGAAGGCACTGAGCCTGGCCAAGGCAGGTGGCGACGAGCGGGCGGCGCGGCGTGAGGCGCTGGCTTACACCCTTGGCGTGATCGTCGCCTGTCTGGCTTTGGGGAGCCTGCTGCTGGGGCTGCGCGCGGCGGGCAGCGCGGTCGGCTGGGCCTTCCAGTTGCAGGATCCGCGCATCATCCTGGCGCTGCTGCTGCTGGTCAGCGCGATCGCCTTCAACCTGGCTGGCCTGTTCGATTTGCCGGCCTTTGGCGGCGGTGGCAAGCTGGCGGGCAAGGGCGGCATGGTCGGCGCCTTCTGGACCGGCGCGCTGGTCGCCTTTGTCGCGACGCCTTGCACCGGGCCGTTCATGGGCGCGGCGATGGGCACGGCGCTGGTGCTTCCTTTGGGCGCAGCGCTGGCGATCTTTGCCGGCCTTGGCCTTGGTCTGGCGCTGCCTTTCCTGCTGCTTGCCTATCTGCCTGCGCTGCGCAATCGCCTGCCGCGTCCCGGCGCATGGATGGGCCGGTTGCAGCGCATCCTGTCGATCCCCATGTTCCTCACCGCGCTGGGCCTTGCTTGGCTGCTGGGTCAGCAACGCGGGGTCGGTGGCATGACCATCGGCCTTGGCGCGGCGCTGGCGTTGGTGCTGCTGCTCTGGTGGCTGGGCATGCGCCAGCGCACGGGGCGTGGCGGCTGGTTGCAGGTCGGCGTCGGCGCGGCGATCCTGCTGGTCGGTGCCGCGATGGCATTGCCCGCGCGCGCGCCGGCCGTTGCGGCAGCGGGAGAGGGGGGCGTCGTCGCCTTCGACGCGGAAAAGCTCGACGGGCTGCGCGCCGCGAACAAGCCGGTCTTCCTCTATTTTACCGCCGACTGGTGCCTGACCTGCAAGGCCAATGAGGCCGCCGCGATCGAGCGGGCGGAGGTGCGTGCAGCGTTCGAGAAGGCGGGCGTCACCGTCATGATGGGCGACTGGACCAATGCCGATCCGGCGATTACCCGCTTCCTCGAAGCGCAGGGCCGTTCGGGCGTGCCGCTCTACCTTTGGTACGCACCGGGCAAGGAGGCCCAGACATTGCCGCAGCTATTGACCCCGTCGACCCTCACCGGACTGGTGCGCTGATGGCCAAGATTCGCGCTGACCAGTTGCTCGTCGACAATGGCCTCGCCGAAAGCCGGGCGCGGGCGCAGGCGCTGATCCTCGCCGGCCTCGTCTATCTGGGCGACAAGAAGGTTGAGAAGGCGGGGCAGCAGGTGCCGGACGACGCCGAACTGGACGTGCGCGGCCGCGACCATCCCTGGGTCTCGCGCGGCGGCATCAAGCTGGCCCATGCGATCGACGAATATGGCATCGACGTCACCGGTTTCGTCGCGATCGACGTCGGCAGTTCGACCGGCGGCTTCACCGACGTGCTGCTGACCAAGGGCGCGGCAAAGGTCTACGCCGTCGACAGCGGCACCAACCAGCTAGCCTGGAAGCTGCGCTCCGACGATCGAGTCATCGTCCATGAACAGACCAGCGCGCGTATCCTGACCGACGCCCATATCCCTGAGCCGGTCGACATCATCGTGTGCGACGCCAGTTTCATCAGCCTGGCCAAGGTGCTGGAAAAGCCGATCGGCTTCGCCCGGCCCGGCGCGCAACTGGTCGCCCTCATCAAGCCGCAGTTCGAGGCAGGGCGCGAGGAAGTGGGCAAGGGCGGGGTGGTGCGCGATCCCGCCATCCACCAGCGCGTCTGCGACGAAGTCGCTGCCTGGGTTCGTGAGAAGGGCTGGGAAGTGCTTGGAATCACGACCAGTCCGATCACCGGACCGCAAGGAAATGTCGAATTTCTGATTCACGCGCGGCTTGGCGGATAATCGCGCCAGCTTCGTTACCCGCCCTGCGATACATTTTGACACATTCCATGCGGTTGTGTCCGTCACAAAGGCCCGTTAGCCCCTCGTCATGCGCTCGACCCTGCCTGTCATTCTCGTTGCCCTTTGTCTTGCCGGTTGCGGCGGAGAGAAGGAAAAGAAAGCTCGCCCGCCGGCGCTGGTGGAGGCGGTGGCGATTGCGCCCACCCGCTTCACCGACAATGTCGAGGCGGTCGGCACCGCACTCGCCAATGAGCAGGTGATATTGTCCGCGCCGGTGACCGAGCGGATCGACCTGCTGAACTTCACCGATGGCGGTTTCGTGTCCAAGGGGCAGGTGATCGCCCGCATGGCCGTGGGCCAGGAAAAGGCCGAGCTGGCTGCGGCCGAGGCAACCGCGCTACAGGCCGACCAGCAGTTGAAGCGCATCCAGGCGCTCAAGTCGCGCGGCTTTGCCACCGGTGCCACGGTCGAGCAGCAGATCGCGCTCGCCAGCAGCGCCCGCGCCAATGCCGACCTCGCCCGCGCGGGCATCGGCGACCGCACCATCCGCGCGCCGTTCAGCGGCTGGGTTTCCCTGCGCACGGTCTCGCCCGGCGCGGTCATCACCGCCGGCACCGCGATCGCCACGGTCAGCGACATTTCACGGATCAAGCTGGACTTCACCGTGCCCGAGACGCGGCTGTCGATGATCCGCGAGGGCATGCCGATCAAGGCACTGTCCGCGGCCTGGCCCGACCGGCCGTTCAATGGCACGATCGCAACGATCGACCCGGTGATTGATCCCGCTACCCGCGCCGTGCGGGTCCGGGCGATCATGCCCAATCCCGACAAGGCGCTGAAGCCCGGCATGCTGCTGACCGTCAGCGTCTTCTCGCGAGAGCGCCAGTCTCTGGGCGTGCCCGAACTGGCAGTGATCGGCGATGGCGACGAACGCTTCGTCTTCGTGCTGGACGGTCGCACCGCCAAGCGGACCAAGGTCGAAACCGGCATCCGCCAGAACGGCCTGGTCGAAATTCTGGGCGGCGTGAAGGCGGGCCAGCAGATCGTGACCGAAGGCGTGGTGAAGCTGACCGACGGCGCGCCGGTGCGCCTGGCCGGCGACAAGAAGGGTGATGACGACAAGGGCGGCAAGGCCGCCAAGGCCGCCGGCTAAGCCGATGCAGCTCTCCGATCTTTCGGTCCGCCGGCCGGTCTTTTCGGCGGTGGTTGCGGTGCTGATGTGCATCGTCGGCCTGGTCGGCTATTTCAGCCTGTCTGTCCGCGAATATCCCGATACCGATCCGCCGATCGTCTCGGTCGAAACCACCTATACCGGCGCCGCCGCGTCGGTGGTGGAAACCCGCATCACCCAGCAGATCGAGGATGCGGTCGCCGGCGTGCAGGGCATCCAGACCATCACCTCGACCTCGCAGGACGGCACGTCCAACATCAATATCGAGTTCGATCCCTCGCGCGACATCGACAGCGCCGCCAATGACGTGCGTGACCGTGTCGGGTCGGTGACGCAGGATCTGCCCGAGGATGCGCTGGCGCCCGAGATCCGCAAGGTGGATTCCGACGCGCGATCGATTCTGTTCCTCGCCTTCTCGCGCCCCGGCTGGTCGCCGATCCAGATCAGCGACTATCTCGACCGCAACATTGCCGACCGCTTCGCCGCGATCGACGGCGTCGCCCGCGTCACCATTGGCGGCGAGGCGCGTCCGTCGACGCGTATCTGGTTCAACGCGGAAAAGCTGGCCGCCTTCGGCCTGACCCCGGCCGATGTCGAGGCGGCGCTGCGCACCCAGAACGTCGAATTGCCCGCCGGCCGCTTTGAATCGAAGGATCAGAACCAGACGCTGCGCGTCGAGCGGCCCTTCGCCACGCCGGACCAGTTCGCGCAGCTGGTCGTGGGCCGGGGCGAGGATGGCTATCAGGTGAAGCTGGGCGATGTCGCCCGGATCGAGGAAGGGGCCGAAAACCCCTATAGCAGCTTCCGTTCCAACCAGGGCACGGCGATCGGCATCGGCATCATCCGCCAGTCGGGCGCCAACACGCTGGAAGTGGCGCAGAAGGCCAAGGCGCTGATCAAGGAGCTGGAGCCGACCCTGCCCAAGGGCATGCGCGTGGCCATCGGCACCGACGAATCCCTGTTCATCGAACGCGCGATCGACAATGTCTATGACACGCTGATCGAGGCGGCTCTGCTCGTCATCCTCGTCATCTTCCTGTTCCTGGGATCGGTGCGCGCGACGATCGTGCCGGCCGTGACGGTGCCGATCTGCCTGCTCGCCACCTGCGCGGTGATGTGGCTGCTGGGGCTGTCGATCAACCTGCTGACCCTGCTCGCTTTCGTCCTCGCCATCGGCCTGGTGGTCGACGACGCGATCGTGGTGCTGGAAAATGTCTATCACCGCGTCGAACAGGGCGAAGATCCGCTGGTCGCCGCCTATCTCGGCACGCGGCAGGTGGGCTTTGCCATCATCTCGACCACATTGGTCGTCTGCGCCGTGTTCGTGCCGGTCATGTTCCTGGCCGGCCAGACCGGCCTCTTGTTCCGCGAACTTGCCATCGCGATGATCGCGGCGATCGGCTTTTCGGGCTTCATCTCCTTGAGCCTCGCGCCGATGCTCTGCTCCAAGCTGCTGAAAAATGCCGAGCGTGGCCGGCTGGCGCGCTGGGTCGATGATCGCTTCCAGCGGATCGAGCATGGCTATGGCCGCTGGCTCGACTGGACCTTGAAGAAACCTCTGATGCCGCTGCTGGGCGTCGCGATCTTCCTGGGGGTCGCCTTCTTCCTCTTCACCCGCCTGCCGGCCGAACTGGCCCCGGCCGAGGATACCGGCGTGGTCGAGGCCAATGTCAACGCGCCCGAAGGCACCGGCTTCGACCGGATGATGGCCTATATGCAGAAGATCGAGAATGATCTCGCCTTCCTGCGCAAGGATGGCACGCTGCAGAATCTGGTGATCCGCACACCCGGCGGCTTCGGCACCACCGACGATTATAACAACGGCAATGTCATCGCCTTCCTGCGGCCGTGGGAAGACCGGACCATCACCACGGCGGAAGTCGCGACCATCATCAACAAGGTGATCGCCGACCAGCCGGGCGTGCGCGGCAATGCCGCGCCGCGATCGGGCCTGGGCCGTGGTCGCGGCCTGCCGGTCAATATCGTGCTGGCCGGCTCCACCTATGAGGGGCTGGTGGCGGCGCGCGACCGCATCATGCTGGCGGCGGCGAGCTATCCGGGGCTCATCAACCTCGACAGCGATTATAAGGAAACCAAGCCGCAGATGCGGATCGAGACCGATCTGCAGCGCGCCGGCGACCTGGGCGTGTCGGTGAACGATGTCAGCCAGGCGCTGCAAAGCCTGCTCGGTTCGCGCCGGGTCACCACCTATGTCGACCGCGGCGAGGAATATCGCGTGCTGGTGCAGGCGGAGCGGGACGGGCGCCAGACGCTCGCTGATCTGGAACGTATCCAGGTGCGCAGCCGCAGTGGCGTGCTGGTGCCGCTGTCGGCGGTCGTGACCGTGCGCGAAGTGGCCGGGCCGCGTCAGCTCAACCGTTACAACAAGCTGCGCGCCATCACCCTGACCGCCGCGCTGGCGCCGGGGACGTCGCTGGGGCAGGGGCTGGCCTTCCTGGAGGATCAGGCGCGTCAGTCGCCCGAGGTGCTGGCGATCGGCTATCGCGGCGAAAGCCAGTCGCTGCGTGAGACCGGCGGGTCAATCTGGATCGTCTTCGGCCTCACCATCCTGATCGTCTATCTGTTGCTCGCGGCCCAGTTCGAAAGCTTTATCCATCCCGGAGTCATCATCGCGACGGTGCCGCTGGCGGTGGCGGGCGGTGCGCTGGGCCTGGCGATCACCGGCGGGTCGATCAACCTCTACAGCCAAATCGGCATCGTCATGCTGGTCGGCCTGGCGGCCAAGAATGGCATCCTGATCGTCGAGTTCGCCAACCAGCTGCGCGACGAGGGGATGGAGATTGCCGAGGCGATCCGCGAGGCGGCCAAGCGGCGTCTGCGCCCGATCCTGATGACGTCGATAGCGACCGTCATCGGCGCGGTGCCGCTGGTGCTGCGCGGCGAGGCCGGTGCGGCGGCGCGCCATTCGATCGGCGTGGTCATCGTGTTCGGCGTCAGCCTGGCGACGCTCATCACCCTGTTCCTCATTCCCATTTTCTATTCGCGCGTTGCCAAGCGCACGGTTTCTCCGCAAACCGTTGGTCGCAAACTGGATTCGGCGCTCAAGGATTCGCCCGAACCCGCCGAATAGCTTGGAGCTGCGTTGCCGATGAACGAGATCGCGTCCCAGGGTCAGTTGCGTCTTGCCTATCTGCGCTGGGCGTTGGTCACGGTGCCCGCGATCGTCTTTCTCGGCTTCCTGTCGGGCAGGCTCGCCAATAGCGGTTTTGGCAATCGCTGGTTCGCCTCGCTCAACCTGCCGGCGCTGATGCCGCCGGGCTGGGCCTTCGGCGTCGCCTGGACGATCCTCTATATACTAATGGCGCTGGCCTTCGCGATCGTGCTGCATGCGCGCGGGGCCAGGGGGCGGGGGGCGGCGGTCGCGCTGTTCCTGGTGCAACTGGCGCTCAACCTTGCCTGGTCGCCGCTCTTCTTTCGCGCGCATCAGGTGGGGGCGGCGCTGGGGCTGATCATGGTGCTGGCGCTGCTGGTGGCGCTGACCGCCGCCCTGTTCTGGCGGATACGTCCCTTTGCCGGTGCGTTGATGTTGCCCTATCTGGTCTGGCTGGTCTTTGCCTCCTACCTCAACTATGAGGTCGGCCGCCTGAACCCGGATGCGCACAGGCTTGTCGCGCCGGCACTCCAGACCCAGATATGATTTCGGCGCATCCACGCGCCTGATACGAGGATAGACGATCATGCAGAGCGAGAACCGCTTTTTCGACGACCTGGCCAAGCTGGTGAACGGCGCTGCCGGCACGGTCGCGGGCATGACCCGCGAGTTCGAATCCAATGCGCGCGAACGCGCCAAGGAATGGATCGGCGGCGTCGACTTCGTCAGCCGCGAGGAATTTGACGCGGTCAAGGCGATGGCCGCCGCCGCGCGCGAGGAAGTCGAACTGCTCAAGGCCCGCCTCGACGCGCTGGAAGGCAAGGCGCCCGAGCCGGTCACCAAGACCGTGCGCGCCGCCAAGACGAAAGCTGTGGATAAGGATGCGGGCGCCGAGTAAGCGCCCTGTCCTTTCGCCGCTTGCGGTGATAAAGGCGCGCCGATGATGGATAGCGACGAATTTGAGAATGGCGGCCATGAGGCCGCGCCGATCGACATGCTGGCGGCCTTTTACGAGGCGCATGGTTGGAGCTATGAGCAGGTCGGCGAGGATGAGATCGTCGCGAGCACCCAGGGGTCGTGGGCGCAATATGAGCTGCGCGGCATCTGGCGCGACGAGGATCAGGTGCTGCAGCTGCTGGCGCTGCCCGACATCCGCGTCAATGACGACAAGCGCGCCGTCATCTACGAGACGCTGGGCCTGATCAACGAACAGCTCTGGCTCGGCCATTTCGAGCTGTGGTCGTCGAGCGGCATCATCCTGTTCCGCCATGGCGCCTTGCTGGGGCAGGGCGGCACGCTGACGCTGGACCAGGCGCAGGTGCTGATCGAGACCGCGATCGACGAGTGCGAGCGTTTCTATCCGGTGTTCCAGTTCGTCCTGTGGGGCGGCAAGAGCCCGAGCGAGGCGATCAGCGCGAGCCTGATCGAAACCCGCGGCGAAGCCTGACATATCTGCCTGAAAGCCTGACCATGACCATTGCCTGCTGGCCCGAACATCTTTTCCTTGTCGGCTGCGGCAACATGGCCGGGCAGATGCTGACCCGCTGGCTGGCGTGCGGGCTCGACCCCGCCCGCGTCACCGTGCTGCGGCCGAGCGGAAAGCCGGTGGCGCAGGGCGTGACCGTCGTCACCGCCTATCCCGACGCGCTGCCGGCCGGCACCACCGTGCTGCTGGGCATGAAGCCCTATCAGATCGCCGATGTCGCGGCCGGGCTTGCGCCGTTGCTGACGGCGGAGACGCGGCTGGTGTCGATCCTGGCGGGAACACCGATCGCCGACCTGCGCCGGCATTTCCCGGCGCCGCGTGATGTCGTCTGCGCCATGCCCAACCTGCCGGTCGGGCTGGGCGAGGGGGTGGTTGCGCTCTACACCGATGCGGCGACGGATGCGGCGGCCAAGGCCGACATTGCCGCGCTGATCGCGCCGCTGGGCCTGGCCGAATGGATGGGGGGCGAAGCCCTGTTCAATCAGGTGACGGCCCTGTCGGGCTGCGGCCCGGCCTTCCTGTTTCGCTTCATCGATGCGCTGTCGCGCGCCGGCGAGGCGCTGGGCATTCCCGCCGATCAGGCCGCACGCATGGCGCTGGCCACGGTGCAGGGATCGGCGAACATGGCGGCGCGCGCCAGCGTCAGCCCGGCCACCCTGGCGGATCAGGTCGCCAGCCCCGGCGGCATGACGCGCCAGGGCCTCAATGTGCTGGACGCCGACAATCGCCTGCTCGACCTTCTGACCGACACGCTGGTCGCCGCGCGCGATCGGGGTGCGGCGATGGCGCGGGGCGAATAGGGACGGTTCCGGTCGGCGCCATTATCCGTTAAGGGGGCGCGATCGATATACGGAGTCCGTTCATGCTGTCCCCCGAAACCCCCATCCTGCTGCTCACCACCGGTGGCACGATCGACAAGGTCTATTTCGACGCCCTGTCCGACTATCAGGTCGGCGAGACGGTGATGGCCAAGCTGTTGCAGGTGGCGCGGGTCAAGCGGCCCTTCCGCATCGAGGAAATCACCCGCAAGGACAGCCTGGAGCTGGACGACACGGATCGCGCGCTGATCGCCGCCCGCGTCGCCGCCGCGCGTGAGAAGCATATCGTCATCACCCATGGCACCGACACCATGACCGAGACGGCCAAGCTGTTGCAGGACATTCCCGGCAAGACCGTCGTGCTGGTCGGTGCGCTGGCGCCGGCGCGCTTTGGCGAGAGCGATGCGAGCTTCAACCTTGGCATGGCTTTCGCCACCGCGCAGGTCGCCGAGCCGGGCGTCTACATCACCATGAGCGGATCGGTTTTCCGCGCCGACAAGGTGGTCAAGGACCGCGCCAAGGGCGCCTTCGTCCCGACCGGCGAGTAAGGCGGGCCAGCGGGGCGGCTGAAACCTTTGCCCGCTCTCCGGCATTGTTGCCCCCACGGGGTGACAAAGAGGAGAGACTATATGGCAGATTATCAGGAACGCCCGGCGCCCACGACCACCATCATCGAAAAGCGCAGCGGCGGCGGTGGCACGACCATCGCGATCCTGCTGCTGGTCGTGGTGGTGGCTGTTGCCGCCTTCTTCCTGATCAGCAGCCAGACCCGCAAGGATGATGCGGTGTCGAGCGCGGCGAGCCAGGTCGGTCAGGCCGCGAGCGATGTCGGCGACGCCGCCAAGGATGCCGCCGACAGCGTGAAGGGCAATTGATCCAAAGGGCCAGCTTCCACAGCGAAGCCGGCCCTTTTTCAGACCATGATCCTGTCGAGGGCGGCGCAGAAGGCCTGCATGTCGGCCATGGAACCGACAGTGACGCGCGACATGGTGGGCCAAGGCGCCCAGTTGCGGCCGATGCCGACACCCGCCGCCAGAAACTGGGCCTGCACGCCGGCCGCCGGCTTGCCCCAGTCGACCATGAACATGTTGGCGTCCGACGGAATGAATTTGACCCCGCGCTTGGTGAGATGGGCGAAGGTGAAGTCGCGCGCGGCGATCATCTCGGCCCGGCGCTGCTCGATCAGCGCCTTCTGCGTCAGCGCCACCGTGCCGCACACGACCGAGGGCAGGGGCAGGTTGGTCGACATGCGCTTGCCGTCGTAGCGCATCATCCTGGCATGCAGGTCCGGCCGCGCGATGGTGGCGCCCAGCCGCATGCCGGCCATGCCGAACAGCTTGGAGAAGGTGCGCAGCACGATCACGTCCTTGCCCTGCGCAACCAGCGGCGCGGCCGACTGGCCGTGCGAGAAATGGAGATAGGCTTCGTCCACCAGGACGATCGATCCGGCCGGCTTGTTGGCGACCAGCCATTCGATGTCGGCCACCGGCGTCAGCGTGCCGGTGGGGTTGTTGGGCGAGCAGATATAATAGAGGCCGGCGTCCGGATTGGCCGCCAGCATCGCCTTCACGTCATGACGATAATCGGGCGTCAGTGGCACCTTCGTCACCTTGGCGCCGGCCCATTCCGCCGTGCCCCAGGGCTGTTCATAGCTGACATCGGCGGTCACCAGCCCCTTTTGCGGCGAGCAGAAGGCGACGACGATGCGCGAGAGCGGATCGCTGGACCCCGGCCAGGGCAGGACATGATCGACCGGCACGCCCTCGATCGTGGCGAGCGTCTTCTTGAAGTCGGTGACTTCGGTGCCGGGGTGATAGAAATTGGCGTGGGACACGATCTTCGCCGCGGCAGCCTGGGCGACGGGGAAGGGGCCGGTCCAGCATTCGTTGGAGCCGATCCGCACCTTGGGGAAATTGCCTTCTTCCGGGCCGTCATTGCGCTGCGCCCAGACCGGGGTGCCGGCGGTGGCGACCGCCACGCCCGCGCCCAGCACGCCCAATATGCGGGCGGCGTCGCGGCGCGAATAGCCGCGCTGGATCAGATCCTGCTGCGCGTCATTCTGGTCGTTCATGGCTATTCCCCTATGCGTCCTGAAGAACGGTTCGGGGGAGTCAACGGACGAGGGCGGGATTCCCGCAATGGCCCCGCCGTAACGAAGAAGGGCGCCCCCTGGGAGGGCGCCCTTCGTCATGTTTCAGCCTGTTCAGGCGAAGCGATCAGCCTTCGACCTTGGCATATTTCGGCGCGGCCTCATTGAGGATGCGCAGGATCTTCTGCAGCGCAGTGGGCTCGTCGGTCTCTTCCATCGCGGCGAGTTCGCGGGCGAGGCGGCTGGAAGCAGCCTCGAAGATCTGGCGCTCGGAATAGCTCTGCTCGGGCTGGTCGTCGGCACGGAACAGGTCGCGGGTCACTTCGGCGATCGACACCAGGTCGCCCGAATTGATCTTCGCTTCATATTCCTGGGCGCGGCGCGACCACATGGTGCGCTTGACCTTGGGCTTGCCCTTCAGGGTTTCCATCGACTCCTCCAGCGTCTTGTTGGAGGACAGCTTGCGCATGCCGACGCCTTCGGCCTTGTTGGTGGGAACGCGCAGCGTCATGCGCTCCTTTTCGAAACGGAGCACATACAGCTCCAGTTCCATGCCCGCGATCTGCTCCTTTTGGAGTTCGATCACACGGCCCACGCCGTGCTTGGGGTAAACGACATAATCACCAACGTCAAAGGACAGCGCCTTGGCAGCCATTTGAAACCTTTCTATTCAACCGGGGAACGGGCCGTCGCGGGGCAGGTGCAGCAGGGGCACGAGTCGGGGAAAGTCCGCGGCGTCACCGTCAAGACATGATGCGAATACTCCAGGACGAACGCGACCATGTTCGTCCGCTGGGCGCTATTTAGCAGATTCGTAACAAAATTGCCACCCCCGGACACAAAGTCTGGGGGTGCGGCACAAAATGGGACGCTGCGCCTTGATGGCGCAGGATAATATCGATCAGCTGCCCTCGCCGGGTTCAGGCGAGAAGAACTGCTCCAGCTTGTTCTCTACGCCGCTCATCGCGTCGGCGTCAGCCGGGGCTTCGCCCTTGACCGTGATGTTGGGCCATTCGGCCGAATATTTGGTGTTGAGTTCCAGCCACTTTTCGAGGCCGTTCTCGGTGTCGGGCAGGATAGCCTCGGCCGGGCATTCCGGTTCGCACACGCCGCAGTCGATGCACTCGTTGGGATTGATGACCAGCATGTTCTCGCCCTCGTAGAAACAGTCCACGGGGCAGACCTCGACGCAATCCATATATTTGCAGCGGATGCAGTTGTCGGTCACGACATAGGTCATTGTAGGGCACTCTTTGGGTTGCGACAGCGGCGGCCCTGCTATGCCCGGCGCGCGCGAAGGTCAATGAGGATAATGTTGACGGGGGCGTAGGGGCGGTTTTGTGCTGTCGGCAGCGCAGATGGTCGGTCGGGCCGCCCGTTCGAGCGGCCCGAGCCATTGTCAGTTGCGCACGTCGGATTCGGTGACGGGCGAGATCTTGATTTCGACGCGGCGGTTGGCGGCCTTGCCTTCCTCGGTCGCATTCGACGCGATCGGCTGGGTTTCGCCAAAGCCGCGCGTGGCGATGCGCGCCGACTGGACGCCATGGCTGGTCAGATAACCGGCGACCGACTGGGCGCGGCGTTCCGACAGCGTCTGGTTATAGGCGTCCGACCCGTCGCTGTCGGTATGGCCATATACGTCGATATAGGTCTTGGGATATTGCGACAGGATCGAGGATACCTCGTCCAGCGTGGGGCGGAACTGCGGCTGGACGCTGGCGTCGTTGAACGCGAAGGTGATGCCCGAGGGCATGCGCAGCAGCAGGTCGTCGCCCTGGCGGATCACGTCGACGCCGCTGCCGGCGGTCTGCTGGCGCAGCTTGCGTTCCTGTTCGTCCATATAGGAGCCGATGCCGGCGCCCGCGATCGCGCCGATGCCGGCGCCCAGGATCTTTTCGGTGCGGTCATGCCGGCCGCCGACAAGATCGCCCAGCAGATAACCGCCCAGCGCGCCGCCAATGCCGCCGATCGCCGCCTTCGACATGCGCTTCTGCCCGGTTTCCGGGTCGGTGGTGCAGGCGGTGGTGGTCAGCATCGCGGCCAAGCCGGCGGCCATCATGATCCGGTGCGAAATCCTCATTCTTCTATTCCCTTGTCCTTGGCATCCGCGTGGATGGATGCCTCCCTAATAACCCAGGCGATGGATTGTTCCACAAGTGAACTGAACGGGCGATGATGGGATGGTTGTGAAAACGAAAGAATAAAGGTTATAGGGGAGGAGACCACCATGGCCACGATCCCCCCTCCCGCTCCGACGCCCTTCCCCTGGGTAGACCTCATCATCATCCTGGCGCTGGTCGCTCTGAACGGCGTCTTCGCGATGTCGGAGCTGGCCATCGTGTCCGCGCGCAAGCCACGGCTGCAGGCGATGGAGAAGGCGGGCAAGCGCGGCGCCAAGTCGGCGTTGCAGCTGGCGGCGGACCCAGGCAAGTTCCTGTCGACCGTCCAGATCGGCATCACCCTGATCGGCATCATTTCGGGCGCCTATTCGGGCGCCAGCCTTGGCGGGCCGACCGGCGAGCGGCTGGCGGCGCTGGGCCTGTCGCCCAATATGGCGGAAAATCTTGGCTTTGCGCTGGTCATCGGCCTCACCACCTATGCCTCGCTGATCATTGGCGAGCTGGTGCCCAAGCAGTTCGCGCTGCGTCAGCCCGAGCCGATCGCCGTGCTGGTGGCGACGCCGATGCTGTATCTGGCCAAGCTGACCGCGCCGGTGGTGTGGGTGCTCGACAAGTCGAGCGGCCTGATCTTCAAGCTGCTGGGGCTGGACCGCGAATCCGAACATCATGTCACGGTCGAGGAACTGCATCTGATCGTCGCCGAGGCGAGCCGGTCGGGCATCATCGAGGAAAGCGAGCGGGCGATCATCTCCGGCGTGGTGCGGCTGGCCGACCGGCCGGTGCGCGAGGTGATGACCCAGCGCATGGATGTCGACTGGATCGACATCAACGCCGATGAGGACACGATCCGCCTGCGCCTGCTGGAAACGCCGCATACCCGCCTGCCGGTGGGGCGCGGATCGGTGGAGGACATTATCGGCATCGTCCAGGCGCGCGACATCATGACCGCGCTATTCCGGGGCGAGGCGCTGAATATCGAGGCGCTGCTGCGCAAGGCGGAGGTCGTGCCTGACCAGGTCGACGCGATGGATGCGCTGGAAGTGCTGCGCAAGTCCGACGTGCCGATGGTGATGGTGCATGACGAATATGGGCATTTCGAGGGGATCGTGACCCCGGCCGACCTGCTGTCCGCGATCGCCGGCCATTTCGCGTCGGACCGCGACGTCTATGACGAGCCGGACATGGTCGAGCGCGAGGATGGCAGTCTGCTGGTGTCGGGGCAGATGCCGATCGACCAGCTGGCCGAGAAGATCGACATCAACCTGTCCGAGGACCGCGATTATGCGACGGTCGCGGGCCATGTGCTGTGGCTGCTCAAGCGCCTGCCGGAAGTCGGCGACTATGCCGAGGATCAGGGCTGGCGCTTCGAGATTGTCGACATGGACGGACGCAAGATCGACAAGCTGCTGGTCGCGCAGCTCTGACCGTGGCGGCGACGGCGCTCGATGCGGTCGATCGCTTGGCGCTGCGCCTGCTGGAAGAGAAGGATGGCCTGGCCGTGCTGGGCCTGTGCGGGGCGCAGGGCAGCGGCAAGAGCACATTGGCGCAGGCGCTGCATGCGCGCATGGGCGCGCGGGGCGTGGCGAGCGCGATCCTGTCGATCGATGATCTGTATCTGACGAAGGCTGAGCGGGAAGCGCTGGCGCAGGACGTGCATCCGCTGCTGCGGACGCGGGGCGTTCCGGGGACGCATGATGTCGCGCTGGGACTGCGGGTGCTGGACGCGCTGGCGGCGGGGCAGGCGGCGTGCTTGCCGCGGTTCGACAAGGCGGTGGATGATCGCTTGCCTGAAAGCGCGTGGCCGGAGGCAGGGGCGGGGCTGCGGCTGCTGATCCTGGAGGGCTGGTGCGTGGGCGCGCGGGCGCAGGAGGCAGGCGCACTGGATGCCCCGGTCAACGCGCTGGAGCGGGACGAGGATGGCGACGGGCGCTGGCGGCGCTTCGTCAATGCGGCGCTGGCGGGGGACTATCAGGCGCTGTTCGGGCGGATCGATGCGCTGGCGCTGCTGGCGGCGCCGGGGTTTGACGTGGTGCAGGGCTGGCGGACGCAGCAGGAGGCGGAATTGCGCGCGGCCGGTGGCGGCAGTGCGGTGATGAGCGATGAAGAGGTCGCCCGCTTCATCCAGCATTATGAGCGGCTGACCCGGCATATATTGGACGAGATGCCGGCGCGGGCCGATCTGGTCGTGGAACTGGATGCCTGGCGCGGCGTGACGGCGGTTCGCAGCCGATAGCCGAAAAGGGCGCCGCCACCGGCCGCGCCCTTCCTGAAATTTACTGCGCTGCGTTCTCGGCCGGGGCTTCGGTCGCGTTGGCGGCATTGTCGCCGCCTTCGGCCGGGGCGGCATTGTCGGCCGCAGCGGGCGCGGCATCGGCGGCGGGCAGGGGGAGGTTGGACCCCTGGGTGTTCAGCCAGGCGATCAGGTTGGCGCGATCGGCCGGGTTGGAGAGGCCGGCAAAGGTCATCTTGGTGCCGGGGGCAAATTCACGCGGGCTCTTCAGCCAATGATCGAGATTGTCGAAGCTCCATTCGCCGCCCTTGCTCTTGAGCGCTTCGGAGAAGGCGAATCCGCCCTTGCCCTGGCCGATGCCTTCGCCGACGGTGGCGTAGAGATTGGGACCGATGCCGTTGGTGCCGCCCTGATTGACGGTGTGACAGGCGGCGCATTTCGCGAACACCTTTTCGCCGGCCGCGACATCCGCGCTGGCGAGCAGGGTGTTGAGGCCGGGGCCGCTGTCGCCGCCACCTTCGCCTTCCACCTCGACGCCCTCGATCGCATAGCCCATCTTTTCGGGCCGTTCATCGTGGAAATATTTGGAACTGACGATCGCGCCACCCAGCGCGATGATGCCTGCAAACAACGCCCACCCTGCAACGGTGTTGAATCGATCGCCCATCCGCAGATTTCCCTCGCATCTTTGTTATGGAGGCTGTCGTGCGCTCCCCCACTTAAGCACTTGCCATAATGGGGGATAGGCCGGGGTGCAACCCGCCGTGGCGCTTTTCGAGCGGTGCCGCCCCGCCGATGCTTGCGCGCGATCCCCCAACTGCCTAAGCGCGCAGGCACGCATGGAAAATTATCCCGCCCCCGCTCGCGCGCTGGTCGCCGACATGTCGCAAAAGGCCGCTGCCGATCCGGCGCGCGCCGTCGCCTATCAGGGCGCGCCCGGTGCCAATTCGCACCTGGCCGCGCTTGGCTACGCCCCCGATTGCGTGCCGCTGCCCAGCTTTGCGTTCGAGGATGCGATCGACGCGGTGCGGGGTGGCCTTGCCGCCCGAGCGATCATTCCGATCGAAAACAGCCTGCACGGCCGCGTCGCCGACATGCATTTCCTGCTGCCCGAATCCGGGCTGCACATCGTCGACGAATATTTCCTGCGCATTCGCCACTGCCTGATGGCGCCCGACACGGTGCCGGTGAAGAGCGCGATCAGCCATCCGCAGGCGCTGGGCCAGTGCCGCCATTATCTGCGCGAGCGCGGCATCCAGCCGGTCGCCTATGCCGACACCGCCGGCGCCGCCGCGCTGGTGGCGGAGACGCGGGCGCCGGGCGAGGGGGCGATCGCCCCCTATCTGGCCGCCGAAATCTATGGCCTGCGCCTGATCGCCGAGAATATCGAGGATAGCGACGACAATATGACCCGCTTCCTGGTGCTGGCGCGCGAGCCCAAGGCACCGGCGGCGGGCGTCGGCCCGGTCATGACCACCTTCCTGTTCGAGGTGAAGAATATCCCGGCCGCGCTCTACAAGGCGATGGGCGGCTTTGCGACCAATGGCGTCAACATGACCAAGCTGGAAAGCTACCAGCGCGGCGCCAGCTTTGCCGCGACCGAATTCTATTGCGATATCGAAGGGATGCCGGGCGACCCGGCGGTCGACCGCGCGCTCGCCGAGCTGGAATTCCACACCAAATGGGTGCGCGTACTGGGCAGCTACCGCCAGGCCCGCCCCCGCACCTGAATGGTGCGCCCGGCATAGGGCGGTTTCAGGGTCACTCCTGGGTCTCTCCAGGGTCACATCGCGAAGTTCACAGTGTCGTGGCGCGACGATATCGGCGTTTTCCGGCCTTTTCGCGCCTGCCGCGCACCGCCGACGCGCCTGTTGGATCACATCCGGGTCATTGCGAAGCGCCATCCGGGTCATGGTGGCGCGCCTGTTGGGTTGCGGGGGTGGCGGCGCATCGGTGCGTGTGCAAGGGCGGGATCGCGGCTGCTCCATCGCGGAGGATAGATCAGAAATTAGCCGAGTAGGAAAGCGGGGTGGATTTGCGCCCTGAAAAGACGGCCAGTTCAGATCATCGCCGTTCGCGCAGTCTATTATCAGGGTTCTCCCCGATGGTTTCGATCGCCTGGCAAATTAGCTTCTTTCGACGAATCCGCCGAAATCCTGCAAGGCCATGGCGGGGCCAGTCGAACGGGCGTCCCGTTTCGGCGTACCTAAATGATCGGAGCTACGGATGACCGAAACGATCCTTCCTTACCCGCAGACGGATACCCATTTTTCCGGTCGGGTCGGTCGAACCTATGCGGATTCCGAGGCTGTCGTGCCCGATGTGCCGCAGGCGCCGGACGGGGCGCCCAATGTGCTGCTGGTGCTGCTGGACGATGTCGGATTCGGCCATGCTTCGACCTTTGGCGGTCCGGTCAACACGCCGACCCTGGAAAAGCTGGCGAAGCAGGGTATCCGCTATAATCGCTTCCACACCACCGCGCTCTGTTCGCCAACCCGCGCGGCGATCCTGTCGGGCCGGAACCATCATTCGATGCACACCGGCATCATCATGGAATTGGCGACCGGTTTTCCCGGCTATGACGGCCGCTGGCCGGAAAACGCCGCCTGCGTGGCGCAGACACTGCGGCTCAACCATTACAACACCGCCGCCTTCGGCAAATGGCATAACACGCCCGATTTCGAAACCAGCCCGGCCGGCCCCTTCGATCGCTGGCCGACCGGCCATGGCTTTGAATATTTCTATGGTTTCATGGGCGGCGAAACCAATAATTGGGATCCGCCGTTGATCGAAAACACGCTGCCGATCGAAAAGCCCGAGGGCGATGACAATTATCATCTGAGTTCGGCCATGGCCGACAAGGCGATCGCCTGGATCAGCAGCCAGAAGGCCAGTGCGCCGGACAAGCCCTTCTTTGCCTATTGGGCGCCCGGCGCCGCCCATGCCCCGCATCACAGCCCCAAGGACTATGCCGACAAGTATAAGGGCCAGTTCGATCAGGGCTGGGACAAGGTGCGCGAGGAAACGCTAGCGCGACAGATCAAGCTGGGGGTGGTGCCGGAGGGCACGCAATTGACACCCCGGCCGGATTCGATGCCGGCCTGGGACGATTGCAGCGCCGACGAGAAAAAGCTCTACGCGCGCATGCAGGAGGTCTTTGCCGGCTTCCTGGAGCATGTCGATGCGCAGCTAGGCCGGGTTGTTGAAGCGCTGGAGATGATGGGGCTGCGCGACGATACGCTGATCATCTATGTCGTCGGCGACAATGGCCCGAGCGCCGAAGGTACGCTGACGGGCACGGTCAACAACATGAAATCGCAACATGGCTATCCTGACGATGTTCAGGAAATGCTGAAAGTGATCGACGAGATCGGCAACACCGAGCATGAAAATCACTATCCGGTGTCCTGGTGCTGGGCCGGCTCCTCGCCCTTCCAATGGTGCAAGCAGGTCGCATCGCACTTTGGTGGTACGCGCAACGGCATGGTGATGAGCTGGCCCAGTCGCATTGCCGATCAGGGCGGCCTACGCAGCCAGTTCCATCATGCGATCGACATCGTGCCGACCATATTGGAAGCGGCCGGCGTGACCGAGCCGATCTCCATCAACGGCGTGCCGCAAAAGCCGATCGAAGGCGTCAGCATGGCCTATAGCTGGGGCGATGCGGCCGCGCCCTCGACCCGGCAGACGCAGTATTTCGAGATGTTCGGCAACCGCGCCCTCTATCATAATGGCTGGGTCGCAGGCGCGCGCCATGGCAAGTTGCCCTGGCAGACCTCCGGTTCCTCGCCCGATTTCGACAGCGATACATGGGAACTTTACAATATCGACGAGGATTTCAGCCAGGCCAATGATCTGGCCGAAAAGGAACCGGCCAAACTGCGCGAATTGCAGGACATGTTCTGGGCCGAGGCGGCGAAATATAATGTCCTGCCGCTCGACGATCGCTTTGTCGAACGGGCCGACGTCAATCTGAAGCCCAGTTATCTGCGCGGCAAGAAACAGTTCATCTACCTGCCGGGCACGACGCGCATTCCCGAACCCGCCTCACCGCCGACCAAGAATATCAATCACACCATCGCGGCCGAAGTGGAGATACCGCAAGCGGGCGGTGACGGTGTGCTTGCCTGCTGCGGCGGCGAGGCTGGCGGCTACAGTCTCTTCATGAAGGACGGCACCCTCTATTGGGAGCATAATTGGTTCAATACCGAGCGCTATCGCGTGGCATCGAATGACAAGATCCCGGCGGGGCACCATGTGCTTTCGGTGCAGATCGAATGCGACAAGGAAGGTGAGTTCGCCACCGGCGGCAAGGCGACCTTGCGGCTCGGCGAGACGGTGGTCGGCGAAGGACGCTTCGAGCAGCAGGTCGGCGCACGCTTCACCGTGGGTGAAAGTTTCGATATCGGGTGCGATTTGATCACGCCGGTTTCGAAGCTCTACAAGAGCCCGGCCAAGTTCAACGGCACGATCAAGCGGGTGCTGGTCGACATCAGCGATGTCGAGTTTGACGATCTGGCCCACCAGGTGAAGATCGCCATCGCGACACAATGAACTGCCGGCGGCGACTTGCCGGCGTTCGGCAAGTCGCCAACCCCTCCGCTTCCGCTCCCCCGCATTCACCGCTATAGCCCCGCCATGGTCGCAGCCATCCTCTTGTCCGCGCTGGCGATGACGCTGATCGTCGGGGTGCGCTATCTGATTGCCAGTGGCGGTTTTGCGCTGGCGACAAGGCTGCGGCAGCCGGGCCTCTATCGCGGGCAGGGGCGGCAGATCGGGCGGGAGATTGGCTGGTCGCTGGCGTCCGCCGCCATCTATGGCATCCCCGCCGGGGTCGTCGCCTGGGGCTGGCAGGCGCGGGGCTGGACGCGCATCTATGAGGATGTCGGCCGCTATCCGCTCTGGTATCTGCCGGTGTCGGTGCTGCTCTATCTCGCCGCGCATGACACATGGTTCTACTGGACGCACCGGTGGATGCACGCGCCCCGGCTGTTCCGCATCGCCCATGCCGTCCATCATGCCAGCCGGCCACCGACCGCCTGGGCGGCGATGAGCTTTCACCCGTGGGAGGCGCTGACCGGGGCGGTGGTGATCCCGGCTTTGGTCTTCCTGATCCCGATCCATGTCGGCGCGCTGGGCGTGGTGCTGTCGATCATGACGATCATGGGCGTGTCCAACCATATGGGGTGGGAGATGTTTCCGCGCTGGATGGTGCGCGGGCCGATTGGCCGCTGGCTGATCACCGCCAGCCATCATCAGCGGCATCATGAACAATATCGGTGCAATTATGGCCTCTATTTTCGCGTCTGGGACCGGCTGTGCGGCACCGACCGGGGGCTGGGGGATTTCGGGCGTGATTTCAGGAAGGAACAGGCGTGATCGGTCGGGTGGTGTTTGCAGCGGTGGCGTTGATCGGACTGGCGGGGGCGGCGCCGATGGACCTGGCCCAGCCGATCAGCATGACGGCCGAGGGGCTGCGATCGGCCAAGGGGCGCATCCTGATCTGCGTGGCGCGATCGGCCGACTTTTTTCCCGATTGCAGCAAGGATCCCGACAAGCGCCACCTGATCGTGGCGACGACGGGCAATGCCATACCGCTCGGTAATCTGGCGCCGGGCGACTATGCAATCGCGATCATCCATGACGAAAATGGCAATGGCAAGCTGGACACCTTTGCCGGCATTCCGCGCGAAGGGGTGGGCTTTTCGCGCAATCCGGTGCTGCGCTTTGGCGCGCCCAGCTTCCGGTCGGCCGAGTTCGTGGTGAGCGGCGCGCCGGTGCGGCAGGCGATCCGGCTCAAATATTTCCTGTAAGGCGGCGCGCGCGCCCCGACTTGTCCAGCAGGGGTGACGCCCCACATAAGGCGCTGTATGACGGCGGCGACTAACCGCATTGCAGGAGAATGAAGCGTGGCGACCCTGGGACTGAGCGAGGCCGACAAGGCGGCCGTGGAGGCGTTTCGCCAGGATGTGGTGGAGCCTTCGCGCACGAGCCTGGTGATCGTCGACTTCTGGGCCGAATGGTGCGGCCCGTGCAAGCAGCTGGCGCCGGTGATCGAGAAGGTGTGCGCCGACTATGCCAGCAAGGGCGTCAAGCTGGTGAAGGTGAATGTCGATGAAAATGGCTTCATCGCCAGCCAGTTCCGCGTCCAGTCGATCCCGACCGTCTATGCCGTGTTCCAGGGCCAGCCGGTCGCGGACCTGAGCCAGGCGCGGACCGAGGGGCAGTTGAAGCAATATCTCGACCAGCTGCTGAGCCAGTTGCCGATCGAATCGGACGAGAAGGCGCAGGCGGAAGAGATTGCGCCGCTGATCGCGATGGGCGAGGAGATGCTGGCCGGCGGCGAGGCGGAGCGGGCCTTGTCGGTGTTCCAGCAGATTGCCGACATCGCGCCGGACAATGCCGAAGTGCTGAGCGGCCTGCTGCGCGCGCTGGTGGCGCTGGGGCAGCTGGACGAGGCCGATGCGCTGCTCGCCGAACTGCCCGCCGAGATGCAGAAGGACCAGGCGATCGAGCGCGCGAAGGCGGCGCTGGCGCTGGCGCGCAATGCCAAGCCCGTGGCCGACCTGTCGGGGGTCGAGGCGCGGCTGGCGGCCGATGGTGACGATCATGAGGCGCGCTTCGAGCTGGCGACCGGGCTGATGGGCAATGGCGACCGCGATGGCGCGGCCGAGCAGCTGCTGGAGATCGTGCGCCGCGACCGGGCCTGGAATGACGGCGCCGCGCGCACCCAGCTGCTGACCCTGTTCGAGGCGGTCGGGCTGGAAGATCCGTGGGTGTCGGCGCAGCGCCGCAAGCTGTCGCAGATCCTGTTTTCGTAAAGGATCGGTGACCCGGTGAACCGCGCGCGCATCTCGATCTTTCCGCTGTCCGGCGCGCTGTTGCTGCCGGGCATGGAGCTGCCGCTGCATATCTTCGAGCCGCGCTATCGCGCGCTGGTGCAGGATGCGTCCGCGCGCGACCGGCGCATCGGCATGATCCAGCCGCGCAGCGAGGGGCAGAAGCCGCCGCTGTTCGACGTCGGCTGCCTGGGGCGGATCAGCCATATCGAGGCGCTGGACGATGGCCGGTTCAACATCATCCTGACCGGGCTGGCCCGGTTCCGGCTGGTGCGCGAGCTGGAGGTGTCGACGCTGTTCCGCCAGATCGAGGCGGAGGTGGAGCAGGCGCCGGAGGACGAGGTGCTGCATCTGGTCGAGCGGGCGGCGCTGGAGCAGGAATCGCGCCGCTTTGCCGATGCGCTGGGCTATGCGGTCGACTGGACGGCGGTGTCGCGGCTGGACGACATGGCGCTGGTCAACGGCATCGCCCAGATCGCGCCGTTCGACCCGGCGGCCAAGCAGACCTTGCTGGAGGCCGACACGCTGAGCGAGCGGGCCGACCGGATCATCCAGCTGATGCAGATCGTCGGTCGCGCCGAGCGCGACGGCGGCGCGACGATGCAATGAGCGAGATTATGAGCGAAGAGACGGCCCCGATCGATCCCTGGCTGCTGGCCAAGCTGGTCTGCCCGGCGACGCGCACGCCGCTGCGCTGGGACGCGGCCCGCCAGGCGCTGGTGTCGGACGCGGCGGGCCTCGCCTATCCGGTGCGCGACGGCGTGCCGGTGCTGGTCGTGCGGGAAGCGACCGCCCTTTCCTGACCGGGCGCGGTCGGTGTCGGCCTACCCCTGTCCGTCGAGCAGCTGATATTTGAGGCCCATGGCCTGGGCGAGGTTGCGCAGGCGGCGTTCGACCGCTTCGCCGTAGAGATCGGCATCCTCGTCGCGCAGGTGGAGGTCGATGCGGTCGCCATGCCGTTCCAGATGGGAAATGGCGAGCGGGCCTTCGACGCCGCCCGACAGGCGCTGGGCAAGGCGAATGGCGAGGCCCCAGAGCGCGGCGCGGCGCAGCGCATCCGCGCTGGCCATGCGGTCGAGGTTGGGCAGCGTGCCGACATCGCCGCCGAAATGGGTGTGCAGCGCCTGGCCCAGCATCGCCCGCTCGGCAGCGGTGATGCCGACCCAATTGCTGTGCAGGGCGATTTCGACGCCGCGTTCGGCGCGGAAATCGGGATTGGCACGCCAGCTGACATCGGCCAGCAGACAGGCGGCGCGGCGGATGCGGCGCGCACCCTTGTCATCGTCGGGGAATAGCGGGGCGATCCAGCGGTCGATACGGTCGCCATGGCCGCGGAAGCGGGCCTGTGCCTCGCCCTCCGCCTCAGCCGCGACTAGCAGCGGATCATGGGCACGGATATCGTCGGGCAGATTTTCGTAGAGCAGCCCTTCGCGCAGGCCATAGGCCGACACGATCATCCGGCTGGACTTGAGCTGGCGCACGACCACCGACAGCAGCGCGGCGGCATCCGGCAGGGTCGGCACGCGCGATCCGGTCATCGCCGGGATCTGCTTCAGCCGGCCCTTGTCGACATGGGAGATGATGCGGGTGAGCTGTTCGGCACGGGCCGCGCTCATCTCATATTGATGCACCACCGGCAGCGGGAAATGGGTGAGCTGCATGTCGAAGCGGGCGAGCGAGCGCCAGGATCCGCCGACGAGATAGAAGGGCAGGTCCGGTTCCGCCTGCCAGCCGGCCTTTTCCAGCATCTTGGCAACGCAGCGATCAAGCGCACGCGGCCCCTTGGCACGGATCTGCGGCAGGCGCAGCACGCCCAGTGGCAGCGAGATGGTCTGTTCGACCGCGCCCTTGCGCACGCGGGCCAGTTCCAGGCTGCCGCCGCCCAGGTCGCCGACGATGCCGTCGGCATCGGGAATGCCCGACAAGACGCCCATGGCGGCGCCGATCGCCTCCTGCGCGCCCGACAGCAGTTCGACGGTCAGGCCCATAGCCTTGGCACGGGTGATGAACTCGGCGCCATTGGTGGCGTCGCGCACGGCGGCCGTCGCGACGCAGCGTATGTCGGTGACGCGCATGTCGCGGCACAGATGGGCAAAGCGGCCGATGGCACGCAGGCCGCGCTCCATCGCTTCCGGTTCGATCGCACCGGTCTTGGCGAGCGAAGCGCCCAGGCCCGCCATCACCTTTTCATTGAACAGGATGAAGGGGATGCGGCGCGGCCCGTCATAGACGACCAGGCGGACGCTGTTGGAGCCGATGTCGATGATCGCCGAGCGCGCGGTAGCGGGTTCGGGCGAGGTTGCCATGGTCTCGGCCATGGCGCGCACGCGGCTGAGCATCGAGTTCATCGCGCGATCAGGCCCGGCCACGCAGGCGCAGGGTCGGCACCGCGCCATGCTCCTGCGCTGCGCCGCGCCCGGACAGCGACGGGTTGGTCATGAAATAGCGGTGCAGGTTGAACGGCCGGTCGCCCGGCTCCAGCCGGGTATAATGGCCGTCGCGGTCCAGCACCCAGCTCTGTTCGGTATCGATCAGATTGGCGACCATCACCTGGTCCAGAATCTGGTCATGGACGGTCGGGTTTTCGACCGGCGCGAGGAATTCGACGCGGCGGTCGAAGTTGCGCGGCATCCAGTCGGCCGAGCTGATATAGACCTTGGCGCCATTATTGGGCAGCGCCTTGCCATTGCCGAAGACGGTGATGCGGCTATGTTCCAGGAAACGGCCGACGACCGACTTGACCCGGATATTTTCCGACATGCCCGGAACGCCCGGCCGCAGGCAGCAGATGCCGCGCACGATCAGGTCGATCTGCACCCCGGCATTGCTGGCGGCATAGAGTTTCTCGATGATCGCCGGGTCGACCAGGCTGTTCATCTTGGCCCAGATGGTGCCGGGGCGGCCGGCGCGGACATGGTCGATCTCCGCATCGATGCAGGCGCACAGCGTGTCGCGCAGGTCGCGGGGCGACATGACCAGCTTTTCCAGCCGTTGCGGTTCGACATAGCCGGTGATGTAGTTGAACAAAGCGGCTGCATCGCGGCTATAGGCCGGATCGGCCGTGAAGAAGCTGAGATCGGTATAGATGCGCGCGGTGATCGGGTGATAGTTGCCGGTGCCGAAATGGCAGTAGCTGCGGAACTGGTCGCCCTCGCGCCGCACCACCATCGACACCTTGGCATGGGTCTTCCAGTCGATGAAGCCATAGACGACCTGGACGCCGGCGCGTTCCAGCGCGTCGGCCCACATCAGATTCTGTTCCTCGTCGAAGCGCGCCTTTAGTTCGACCACCGCGGTCACCGACTTGCCGGCCTCTGCGGCGTCGATCAGGGCGCGGATGATCGCCGACTGCTTGCCCGCGCGATAGAGGGTCTGCTTGATCGCGACCACATCCGGGTCGGACGCGGCCTGTTTCAGGAAGGAGATGACGACGTCGAACGCCTCATAGGGGTGGTGGACGACGATGTCCTTGGCGCGGATCGCGGCGAAACAGTCGCCGCCATATTCGCGGATGCGCTCGGGGAAGCGGGGCGCATAGGGCTCGAACTTGAGGTCGGGGCGGTCGGCGTCGACGATGCCGCTAAGGTCACCGATGCCGATGAAGCCCTCTACCTCGACCACGATCGCCTCATGGCCCTGGAGCATGTCCTGGAGCATTTCCTCGACCGGTTCGGGGATGCGTTCCTCTATCTCCATGCGGATCACGCGGCCGCGGCGGCGGCGCTTGATGGCGCTGCGGAAATAGCGGACCAGATCCTCCGCCTCTTCCTCGATCTCGATGTCGCTGTCGCGGATGATGCGGAACACGCCGCTGTTGCGGACGCGATAGCCGGGGAAGAGATCGGCCGAGAAGCGGCGGATCACCGCCTCCAGCGCCATGTAGCGCATCGGTTCGCCCGGAATGCGCACGAAGCGGGCTAGCGAGGAGGGGATCATCACCAGTTCGCGGATCGGCTGCTTGTCCGACAGGCGCTCCAGATCGAAGACGATCGACAGGCCCTGATTGGGGATGAAGGGGAAGGGATGCGCAGGGTCCAGCGCCTGAGGCGTCAGGATCGGGAAGATCTGGGTCAGGAAATGTTCGCGCAGCCATTGGGCGCAGCCGACATCCATTTCTGCGGACGGACCGATCACCTCGATCCCGACCTGCACCAGCTCGCCATGCAGCGCGCCCCAGACCTTCTGCTGGGCGCGCATCAGGCTGGCCGTGGTTTCGGTGATCGCGCCGAGCTGCTGCGCCGGCGTCAGGCCATCGGCCGATCGCAGATCGACATCCTGCAACTGCTGCCCCTTGAGCCCTGCCACCCGGACGGAGAAGAATTCGTCGAGATTGGCGCCCGAAATCGACAGGAAGCGGAGCCGTTCGAGCAGCGGGTGGGCCCGGTTCATCGCCTCTTCCAGCACCCGCTGGTTGAAGGCCAGCCAGGAAAGCTCGCGGTTGAAATAGCGCTCGCCCGCGGGCGAAAGGCTGGCGATGGGATCGGCTTCGGCCACGGATTACTCGCGCTGGTCGTTGGTGGGATCGGGCGGGACTATAGGCAAGATTCCTGCAGATTGCAGAGCCTCTTTCGCCAGTGCGACCGAAATCTTACGTCCAGATGACAGCGACGCCTCATCCAGCAGCGCCGTCACCGCCGCAATCGCGCCATAGCTGCGCTCGATCCGCCGGAGCAGCCAGGGGGCGAGGTCCGGCGCGAAGCTGGCGCCCGACGCGCCCAGCCGCCGTTCGATCAGCGCCAGCGCCAGCGCCTCGTCCGGCTCCTCGATCGCGACATGGGGCGATCCGGCCAGCCGCGATCGCAGGTCGGGCAATGCCACCGTCCAGCGCAGCGGGGACGTGCGGCCGATCATCAGCAGCGGGCGATGCTCGGTCTGCGCCTCGTTCCAGGCATGGAACAGCATATGCTCGTCCTGCCCCTCGGCATCGTCGATCACGCTGCCGCCGCTCATCGCGACGAACTGGCGGCCCAGCGCCGAACGACCCGACAGTGGCGGGCCGGTCAGCACGGTCACCGACACAGGCCAGTCGCGCCAGCGTTCCAGATGGGCAACGGCCAGTTGATTGGCCTCGCTCACCAGAAACTCCTCGCCCTGGCCCTGCCATTCGAAGGGCAGGCTGATCTGGCTCATGGCTGTCCTGCGGGGGCCTGCCGGCGCGAGATGCGCATGGTGTTGCCCGATACCGCCACGCTGTAGCCGCGCGCCTGCAATCCGGTGCGCAGCGCGTCGGCCGTGCCCTCGAAGCTGACCTGCATCACCGACGTGCCGCCCAGCGCCAGGCTGCTGCTCGCGGCCGAGCGGACGCCCGGAATGCTGCGCAAGGCCGATTCGCCGGCGGTGACCGATCCGACGTCAGGCGTGTCGAACTGGATGGCGAAGCTGGCGACGCTGGCGCCGGCGGTGGGCAGTGGCATGTCGACCGCCTCGATCGGCGCCTCGGTCGCATTCTCGATCGCCAGCGCGCTGGGATCGACCGGTTCCTCGATGATCAGCGACGGATCGGGCCGCAGGCGGCCGTCATTGAGCGCGCGGATATAGAGTTCGTCGATCCGGCGCGCGCCCTCGTCCAGCATCTGCGGGATGCCGCTGTCGTTCGAGGCGCGCAACGCGAAGCTGCCGATCAGGCTGTTGTCGGGGCCATAGCGGGCGGTGAAATTGGCCGTCACCGGGCCGCCGGGCCATTGCCGGTCGAGCCGCACCATCGGGATCACCACGTCGGCCGCGCCATATTGGTCGAGCAGTACGCGCCACCACAGGCGGCCGCGCCGTCCGGTCTGGCCGGCGTTGAGCAATACCGGGTCGGCGACCGAGCCCGCGACCCGGACATAGTCGATCGCGCTGTCGCCGGTGCGATAACGCGCCCAGGCCTTCTGCCATTCATTGACCCGTTCATAGGATACGGCGGAGCCGCCATCCCACAGGACCGGGATCACCAGCAGCGGCGGCGAGCGCATCACATTGCCGGAAACGCCCAGCAACTGGCCGGTACGCGCGCGGTCGAACAAGATGCCGAGCGTCGCGACATAGCGACCGGGGCCGGCCTGTTCATATTCGACCTCGATGCCCGAGATCATGGCTTCCAGTTGCGAATCGGACAGGCTGGGCACGCCCGTTCCGCCATGGGTGCGGGTCCACAGCATCTTCCACGCCTGGCGCTGGGCCAGCCGCCAGCCGGCATAGCGGGCCGCATCGGCGCTGCCGGCCTGGACGTCGACCTTCACGCCGCGCACCTCATAATCGCCGCCGCTGGCGATCGGCGGGACGCCGCGTTCGCCTTCCATCTGGGCGAACAGCGCAGCGCCGACCAGGCCGATTCCCACCGCGCCGGCGATCTGCGCCGGCCGGGACAGGGCATGGAGAGCAAGCGCTGGCGGAAACGACAGGCGACGAAGAGTCTTGGCAAGGATCACGGGCGTCCTTTTGGCGAGATTTGCCCCGCATGCCAAGCGCCAACCCATCCAGCCTTCCGTTTTCGGCGCTATTGTTCTAGGGCGCTGGCCCATGAGCGACAACGAATCCTACAGCTACGCCAAGGCTGGCGTCGACATCGCCGCGGGCAATGCCCTTGTCCGTGCCATCGCCCCCCTGGCCAAGGCCACCCGACGCCCCGGCGCGGACGCCGAACTGGGCGGTTTCGGCGGCTTTTTCGACCTGAAGGCGGCGGGCTATGACGACCCGTTGCTGGTCGCGGCCAATGACGGCGTGGGCACCAAGCTGAAGCTGGCGATCGACCATGACCGCCATGACGGCGTGGGTATCGATCTCGTTGCCATGTGCGCCAACGACCTGATCGTGCAGGGCGCCGAGCCGCTCTTCTTCCTCGACTATTATGCCACCGGCAAGCTGGAGTCGGGCGTCGCCGAACGCGTCATCGCCGGCATCGCCGAGGGCTGCCGCCAGGCCGGCTGCGCGCTGATCGGTGGCGAGACCGCCGAAATGCCCGGCATGTACAGCGACGGCGACTATGACCTGGCCGGCTTCTGCGTCGGTGCGGTGGAACGCTCCAAGGCGCTGACCGGCAACAAGGTGAAGGCCGGCGACGTCCTGATCGGCCTCGCCTCGTCGGGCGTCCACTCCAACGGTTTCTCGCTGGTCCGTCGCCTCGCCGCCGACAAGGGCTGGAAGCTCGATCGCCCGGCGCTGTTCGACAATGAAGTGCTGCTGATCGACGCGCTGATGGCCCCCACGAAGATCTACGTGAAGAGCCTGCTGCCGCTGGTCCGCGCCGGCATGATCAATGCGCTCGCCCACATCACCGGCGGCGGCCTGCTGGAAAATATCCCGCGCGTCCTGCCCGAAGGCACCCATGCCATCGTCGACGCCGACGCCTGGGAGCAGCCGCGCCTGATGGCCTTCCTCCAGGCGCAGGGCAATATCGAGCCCGAAGAGATGGCGCGCACCTTCAACTGCGGCATCGGCATGATCCTGGCGGTGGACGAGGCGCATGTTGTGGGCGTCACCCAGGCGCTGGAGGATGCGGGCGAAACCGTGTTCCGCGTCGGCACTGTCAGCGAAGGCGACAAGGGCTGCACCGTCAAGGGCAGCGCCGAAACCTGGAGCGCCAAGGCCGACTGGTCGGCCACGCATCTGGGCTGACAAGCACCACCAATCCCCCTCCCGCCTGCGGGAGGGGTTAGGGGAGGGTTTTCCAGGGGATCGCCTTTAAGACAGGCCCTCCCCCGGCCCCTCCCGCAGGCGGGAGGGGAGACCCTATGACCAAGGCAAAGATCGGCGTCCTGATTTCCGGCCGTGGCTCGAACATGGCGGCGCTGCTCTATGCGGCGAAGGCGCAGGACTGTCCGTTCGAGATCGTGCTGGTCGCCGCCAATGATCCGGAAGCCCCCGGCCTGGCGCTCGCCGCGGCCGAGGGCATCGGCACCTTCGGCCAGAGCCACAAGGGTATGAAACGCGCGGAGTTCGACGCGGTGATCGACGCGCAGCTGCGTGCCGCGGGCGTCCAATATGTCGCGCTGGCCGGCTACATGCGGCTTCTGTCGCCCGAATTCGTGTCCGGCTGGGAAGACCGGATGCTCAACATCCATCCCAGCCTGCTGCCCAAATATAAGGGCCTCGACACCCATCAGCGCGCGATCGACGCGGGCGACAGCCATGCCGGCTGTTCGGTCCATATCGTCACCGCCGAACTGGACGATGGCCCGGTGCTGGGCCAGACCCCGGTGGCGATCCTGCCCGGCGACACGGCCGACAGCCTGGCCGGGCGCATCCTGATCGCCGAGCATCAGCTCTATTCGCGCACGCTCGCTGATTTCGTCACCCGTGAGCGCCAGCCCGACTGGCTGCTGAACAAGGTGCGTGAAGCCGCGCTGGTGCTGCCGCAGGCGGACGAGATCGTGTCGCACGGCATGCCCTGCTTCGGCATCGTGAAGGGCAAGAAATTCGCCTATTTCACCCGCGACCATCATGGCGACGGCATCATTGCCGTGCTGGTGAAGACCACCGCGCCGGAAGAGCAGGCAACCCTGATCGAAGCCGATCCGGACCGCTATTACCGCCCCGCCTATTTCGGCAATGACTGGGTCGGCATCCGCCTCGACCTGGGCGATACCGACTGGGACCATATCGGCGAGCGGCTCCACGCCAGCTGGCGCCAGATCGCGCCGAAGAAGCTGCTCGGCCTGATGGATATCGCCGACCAGTTCTGACCATCTGGTCGATGGGCCGAACAAATATGCAGGATGAGTTGTGATCTTCCTGCGTCGGGCCGATGCTGGACATTTTCCGGAAACATTGTGCTGTATTTACAGTATATTGCCTGGAAATTATTGTGCCGGCCATGGATGCCCGTGCGCCGGCATGGGGCTGGTCGATCTTCGGACGGCCGTTTCGACAGGGATTTGCATAATGAAATCGACGATGGTCCGATCGAGCATCGCGCTGCTCGCCATGGGCGCAGCCGCGCAGGTGGCAGTCAAGGCGCAGGATCTCAGCAGTTCGCGCCAGTCGGTGGGGCAGCCGAGCAAGGACCGGATCGTCATCGGCCTGGGTGCGGCGGTGACGCCGGTCTATCAGGGCGCCGACGATTATCGCGTGCTGCCGCTGCCGGCGATCGACATTGTCGAGGGGCGCTTCTTCGCCAATTTCCGCAATGGCGTGGGGCTCAATCTGGTCGATGACCGGGCGCTGACCATCGGCGCGGGCGTCACGCCGATGCCCGGCTATCGGCGGCGCGACGTGCCGACGGGTATCGATCGGCTGTCCTGGGGCGTGGGCGGGCGCGTGTTCGCCAATCTGACCGGCGGCGGCGTGGTGGCGACGCTGGGCGCGACGCAGGGCATTAGCGGCAGCACCGGCGGCTTCATCGCTGACGCCAGCCTCTCCTATCCTGTCATCCTCAATCCCAAGCTCATCATCACCCCCTCGATCGCCACCAGCTTTGCCGACGGCAAGCATATGGACGGCTATTTCGGGGTGAATGCGCGGGAGGCGGCAGCGTCCGGACTGGACCAATATCGCGGCAAGGCAGGGTTCAAGGATGTCTCGGCGCTGCTCAACATCGTCTATCGGCTCGACAGCCGCTGGAGCGTGACCGGATCGGTCGGGGCGACCAGTCTGCTCGGCCGGGTCAAGGACAGCCCGCTGGTCGAGCATGCGACGCGACCGAACGGCTTCGTGGCGCTTGCCTACCGGTTCTAAAACAGGCGATCGGCGGCAGGTTTAGCTGCCGACCGTCAATTCCTCATAGCAGGCCTGCGCCTCGGGCGCGGGGCCGCGCCGGGTGGGCAGCTGGATCACGCGGACGACGCGGACGCCGGCGGCGTGGGGAAAGGTGATGAGGTCGCCGGCGCGCACCGGCGCATGGGACCGGTCGATTCGCCGGCCATTGAGGCGGATATGACCGTCTTCGGCCAGCTTCTGCGCGGTCGAGCGGCTTTTCGACAGGCGCGCGAACCACAGATATTTGTCGATGCGCAGGGACGGGCCGACGCCCGTCCCATGCACTGTCATGGCCCCCTTGGGGTCAGCCATTGCGCCCCAGCAGTTCGGCCAGGCCGGCGAAGGCATGGTTGCTGGTGGCGGCCTTGTGGCTGGCGGGGGTAGCGCGCGGCGCGCGATTATCGTCGCGGTCGCCACCCTTGCGCGGGCCGCGATCGCCGCCCTTGCCGCCACGGTTGTCGCCACGACCTTCACCGCGATTGTCGCTCTTGCCGGCAAATTTGCCTTCGGGGCGCTGCTGCTGGTCGCGGCGGGGGCCGCGCGGACCACGATCGCCCTGCGGGCGGCCTTTCTGCCGGCCCTTGAACACCCAGTTGGCGCCGGTGGCGGCGACGGGCGCTTCGGCCGGGGTTTCGGTTGCCGCCTCGGCCGCCGCTTCGACGGGGGCCTCGGCAACGGCTTCCGCTGCGGCTTCAGGCGCAGCCTCGGTCGCTTCGACCACGTCCGTGCCCTCCACGGCGGGCGCGGCTTCGGCCGGTGCCTCGGCGACGGGCGCCGGGGTTGGCACCGGATCGATCGGGCGGAAGCCGGCGGCGCGCATCAGCTGCAGGAACGCTTCTTCGCTCAGGCCCAGCGACACGATCTGCGGGCTGAGCGCGCTGAACGGCTCATTCTTCGCGATCGTCTCGTGCGCGGTGCGGGCCATGCGCTCGGCCATGTCGATGCGCAGCATCTGCGGGCCAAAGCTGCGGAAGCCCGCAATGCGGGCGCCCATTTCCTGGGGCTTGTCGCCGGTCGGGATCAGGGTCAGGCCCGGCTGGGGCAGCGGCAGGCAGGGCTTGCCGATGCGCGCCGCCTGCAGCGCCGCACGCCAGCGCGCCGCACCCGGCTTCAACAGGCCGGGATGATAGAGATCGAGCACGCCGATATCGATGCCGGCGCGGCGCAGCAGATGGCGCTGATCCTTGTCGAGATGGCCGAGCGCCGAATCAAGGTCGAGTCGCGGCGCGACGCCGCCGGCATCGGCCAGCTGGGCAAAGACCGCGCGGACGACGGCTGGCACGGCCGGATCGGCAGCGCTTTCGCTCATCTTGACCAGTGGCAGCAGATGCTTCTGCTTCTGCGCCTCGAACCAGGTCGCCAGACGGGTCGTCACCTGCTTCTGCACATCCGGGCCCAGCGCGGCGAGCGCGCGATCGAGCCGGATTTCGGGCGCGAGCAGGCCTGCGCCCGCCATCAGCGTTGCGACCGGGGTGCCCTGCCAGGCGATGCCCGGCGTCTGTCCCGCATCGTCCATGAGCGCGAAATCCGTATCCGCAGCGCTCATCAATTCGTCAGCCTTCACTCGTAATACCTTTCCAAGGCGCCTTTCCGCCGCCGCCAGCAACAGCTTTCTGTCCTGGAGTCGCGTAGCGGGATCGACTGAGAAACGAAATCCGTCAAGTCGCCCGATCGTCTCGCCATCGACGCAGACCGTCCCATCCGGGTCGACCGTGACCGGCAGATTGCTCGCATTCTGTCCGAGATCCCTTAGCAGAACAGAGGTGCGTCGGTCCACGAAACGCTGCGTCAGGGCCGCATGCAGCGCATCGGACAGCTTTTCTTCCAGCATGCGCGTGCGTTCCGCCATCTCCACCGGATTGGCCAGCCAGTCGGGACGATGGGCGATATAGGACCAGGTGCGCGCGGCGGCGATCCGGCCCGACAAGGTGTCGATATCGCCCTGGACCGAATCGAGGCGGGCGATCTGCTGGGCGAACCAGTCGCGCGGAATATGGCCGCCAAAGCCGGAGCCATTGCCGGCGATGAAGCGCCAGATGCGCGCCACGGTGCGGGCATGATGCTCCGCGCCCAGCTTCTGGAAATCGGGCAGGCCACAGGCGGCCCAGAGCCGTTCGACATCGCGCTTGGAGCGGACACGGGCCTGAACTTCCGGGTCTTCGGCCATCCGGCGCAGCACGGCCAGGTCGACCGCCTGCGGCGCGGTGCGCAGTTCCGGGCGATCGGGCCGGGCCTCCAGATCGATGATGAGATGATCGATGCTGTCGGTGCGCGGTGCGCCGTCGCGCCAGAAAAGCTGGTCGACGGACGGAAAGCGATGTGCCTCGATCGCCTCGATCTCTTCGGGGGTGAAGGCGGCGTCGCCATCCTCCGACCCCAGACTGCCGAAGGTGCCGTCCTTGTGATGGCGCCCGGCGCGGCCGGCGATCTGGGCCATTTCGGCGACCGTCAGCCGGCGCGAGCGGCGGCCGTCAAACTTGCGCAGCGAGGCGAAGGCGACATGGGCGACGTCGAGGTTGAGGCCCATGCCGATCGCATCGGTGGCGACCAGATAATCGACGTCGCCATTGAGGAACATCTGTACCTGGGCATTGCGGGTGCGGGGCGAGAGCGCGCCCATCACCACCGCCGCACCGCCCCGGAAGCGGCGCAGCATTTCCGCCACGGCATAGACTTCCTCGGCCGAGAAGGCGACGATGGCGGAGCGGCGCGGCAGGCGCGACAGCTTCTTGGCGCCAGCATAGGAGAGGGTGGAGAAGCGCGGCCGGCCGATGATCTCGACCTCCGGGACTAGGCTCTTGACCGTCTTCGCGATGCTGGCGGAGCCCAGGATCATCGTTTCTTCGCGGCCGCGGGCGCGCAGGATGCGGTCGGTGAAGATATGGCCGCGCTCGGGATCGGCGCCCAGTTGTGCCTCGTCCAGCGCGACAAAGGCGAAATCGCTGAGGCCGCCGGTCATCGCGGCGGCTTCCCTGCCGCCACTGATGGGCATGGATTCGGCGGTGCAGAGGAAATAGCGCGCGCCCGGCGGCACGATCTTTTCCTCACCGGTGATGAGGGCGACCTGCTGCGCGCCCTTGATCGCGACGACGCGGTCATAGACTTCGCGCGCCAGCAGGCGCAGCGGAAAGCCCATCATGCCGCTCGAATGGCCGCACATGCGCTCGACGGCGAGATGAGTCTTGCCGGTATTGGTGGGGCCCAGCACAGCGGTGACGGGCGAACGGGCGAACTGGGCCATGATGGGGCCTATGTCGTGCAGGATGGCGGGCAGGGCAAGGACTTTGCGCGATCGGCCCGATGTTCCCTTGGTTAACGGGACTCTGCCCGGCCATGGGCACGTTTCGTCGCAGCGGCGCGGGTCATGGCAGCGTCTTAAATTGACTTTAACCCTGCGCGTTCACAAGGGTGCGGTCCGACGCATGGCGCGGGGACCATTGCGTTGGCGATGCGATAAAAAGCACCCCGGGGGTTGCGGCTTTTGTTCCAGGATAATCAGTCGGGTTTTCAGCAGGGTGGCGCGTCCATGTCGCTATGGCTGGCGGACAGCCTGCAGCGACCGGCGGCGCCGCGCGACTGGCGCACGCGCCTGCGCGACTGGGCGGAGGACGTCAACCTCGTCCCGGACCTGGGGCAGAATGTCGGCAGCCTTACCTGGTTTCGCGGCCTTGCCACCTGTTTTGGCCTGTGCGCCACCGCCCTCTATCTCTCGCCCGGTTTCCAGCCGGTGCCCGGCGCGCCCGAACCGCTACTGGCGCCCGCCCAATATGACGAGGTGCGCAGCCAGATGATCACGCCGCTGGCGCTGGGCGCGGACAGTGGCCGGCGGATGGGCGCGACCGATACGGTGCAGCCCCTCAAGGAAACGCCCGAACGGCCGCAGATCGAACTCAATGCCCAGATCGGCAGCAGCGACACGCTGGCCCGCGCCTTGTCGCGTGCCGGGGTCAGCAGCGGCGATGTCGCGACCGTGACCAGCATGGTCGGCGGCGATATCGGCGCAGGCGTGAAGCCGGGCACCCGGCTCGACATCATCCTGGGCCGCCGTGCCAGCCGCACATCGCCCCGGCCGCTCGACAAGCTCAATTTCCGCGCGCGGCTCGACCTTGCGGTCGAACTCAACCGGGTCGGCGGCGTGCTGCAGGTGACGCGCGTGCCCATTCGCGTCGACAACACCCCGCTGCGCATCCAGGGCGTGGTCGGCGACAGCATCTATCGCTCGGCCCGCGCCGCCGGTGCGCCGCCCAAGGCGGTGCAGGCCTTCCTGCGGGTGATCGCCAAGCAGGTCGATCTGGGATCGATCGGCGCGGGCGACCGCTATGACATCATCACCGAATATCATCGCGCCGAAACCGGCGATGTCGAGGTGGGCGAGCTGCTCTATGCCGGTTTCCGCCGGGCGCGGGGTAAGGCGGTCGACATGCTGAAATGGACCAGCGAGGGCCGCACCGAATGGTTCGAGGCATCGGGCGTGGGCGAAAAACGCGGCGTGCTGGGCGCACCGGTCGACGGCGCCCGCATGACGTCGGGCTTCGGCATGCGCCGCCATCCGATCCTGGGTTATACCCGCATGCATGCCGGCATCGATTTCGGCGCGCGCTACGGATCGCCCATCTATGCGGTGACCGACGGCGTGGTTGCCTTTGCCGGCCGCCATGGCGGCCATGGCAATTATGTCCGTGTTTCCCATGGCGGGGGCCTGGCCACCGGCTATGCGCATATGAGCCGGATCGCGGCGGTGCCCGGCCAGCGGGTGCGGCGCGGCCAGGTGATCGGCTATGTCGGTTCCAGCGGCCTGTCGACCGGTCCGCATCTTCATTATGAGTTGTATCGCAATGGCCAGGTGGTCAATCCGCTGTCGGTGAAGTTCACCACGACGGCGCAACTGACCGGCAGCAATCTGGTCGCTTTCCGCGCGCGCCTGGCCCAGCTCAAGGGGCTGAAGGTCGGCACGCATGAGGTGGCGGCGGCCGCGCCGACCGCGGGCGCACCGGCCGCTGCGGGGAAATAAGCGGCTTTGCGGCAGTGGCTCGCTCGGCTAACGAGCGGGCATGACATCCTCCCATCCCGTCACCATCACCGCAATCCTGCTGGCAGGGGCGCGGCCGATCGCCGATCCGCTCGCAACCGCTGCCGGCGTGCCGGTCAAGCCGCTGGTGCCGGTCGCGGGGGAGCCGATGATCAACCGCCCGGCGCGCGCCTTGCTCGCCCATCCGGCGATCGGCCAGCTGGTGGTGCTGACGCAGAATCCCGAATATTTCGCCGATGATCCGGCCACCGCCTGGCTGGCCAGCGATCCGCGCGTGCGGTTCGAGCGCGGCGGCAAGGGCATCGCCTCCTCGCTGCTGGAACTGATGGAGAAGGCGGACCTGCCTTTCCCGCTGCTGATGACGACGGCGGACCATGTGCTGCTCGACGCGGCGATGCTGGACCAGTTCGTGGCGGAGGCGACGGGCGCCGACATCGCCGTCGCCATGGTCGAGAAGGCGACCCTGCTGGCCCATTATCCGCAGTCGCGCCGCACCTGGCTCAAGTTCCGCGACGGCTGGTGGTCGGGCGCGAACATCTTCTGGTTCGGCAGCGCCAAAGCGCGCCCGGTGATCGCGTTGTGGCAGGATGTCGAGCAGGACCGGAAGAAGGGCTGGAAGATCCTGTCCGCCTTTGGCCCGCTGGCGCTGGTCGGCGCACTGCTGCGCATCCTGACCCTGCGCGGCGGCATTGCGCGGGTGGGGCGGCGTTTCGGCCTGACCGCGCGGCTGGTGGCGATGGACCAGGCGGAAGCCTGCATCGACGCCGACAAGCCCGACGACATCGTGCTGATCGAATCCATCCTCGCGCGCTAAAGGGCAGGGCGTTTCCCTATCGGGTTATTCCCGATGCCGCGCGCTGTGGCTGCATGCTAGAAACAATCGGACCCGGCAGATGGGCCCGATGAAGGGAGCACCCGCATGCGCAAGATTCTGCCCCTGGCGGCATTGTTGCCCGCCACCCTCGTCCTGATGGCACAGACAACGCCCGAAGCGGCGCCCTCGCCGCCGGCGCCGACCCCGGTCACTCCGGTCAGCGGCGATTCCCGCGACGTATCGGTCGCCGCCTGCCTGAACGAAGCCAAGGCCCAGGGCGCAAAGAAGGGCGTGATCGACGTCACCCTGCGCGAGGTCGAGGATACCGACAAGAAAAGCGACAGCCGCGGTGCCGTGCGCGCGCTGGTCAATGTCGTGATCGACAAGGACGGCAAGCAGAAGACGGTCAAGAAGACGTTCAAGTGCAGCACCCAGAACGGGGTGGTCACCGCCTTCAAATATTATTGAATTTCCCTAGCCCGGTCTCATCAGGCTGAACCGGGCGCGGCACCAGTGCGTCGTTCCTCTCCCCCCTCGATCCAGGGATGGCGCGCTGGTGTCGCTCAGTTCGCGTCGGGCTCCGGCGGCAGCGTATCGCGCAATGCCAGCGCATGGCGGGTGGCAAGACCCATCATCAGGAAGCCGGCGATCGAGGCGACGATATTGGCGATCGCAGCGCCGATCGTGCCATTCATCGGCAGCAGCACCGCCTGCATCCCCAGCAGCAGCAGGGTGGAGGCAAAGGTGATGCGCAGCGACAGGCCGGCCCGGTCGGTCGCCATCAGCAGCGGGCGATAGCTGACCCCGACCAGGTCGATGCAGGCCGACACGCCCAGCAGCATCAGCAGCGGATAGGCGGGGAGGAATTCCTTGCCCGCGATCAGGCCCAGCAGCGGATGGCCGATGGTCAGGATCAGCGCGATGATGATGGCGCCGGCGATCAGCGCCAGCCGGTTGGTGCGGCGGAACAGGGACCGCAGCGCATCCACGCCATGGCTGGACTGTGTGCGCGACAGTTCGACGAAGATGCTGCGCGAGAGCAGGCTGGAAATCTTGGTCAGAGACTGGGCGAGCTGGTTGGCAAGGCGATAGAGGCCCGCGCCCACCGGCCCGACGAACAGGCCGACGACCAGCACCGCGACCTGCTGTCCCATGGCGGACAGGCTGGTCTGCAGGTTGGTGGCGGTTAGGAAGCCGACGATGCCGGGATTTTCCTGGCGCGCATCAAGCGCCCGGCCGGCGGTCCAGCTGCCGAGCCGCCCCTTGCCTTCGCGCAGGGCGAGGTACCAATAGGCCGCCGCGCACAGCAGTTCGGCGGCGCCCCAGGCGATCAGGAAGCCGGTGATGCCGGGCATCAGCGCAAGCGCCAGGCCCGCGCCGATCATCCGTCCGACCGGGATCATGGTTTCGGCGACGGCGGCCGAATCGAAACGGTCGAACAGGCGCAATATGCCGGTGGGGGAGGAGCGGATGGTGATCATCATCACCATGCAGAACAGCCAGGCCTGAAGCCCCATGCCCGGCCCCAGTTGCAGCTGGTTGCCGAAGGCGAGGATGATGATCGCGGCGATCAGGCCGCCGGCCACGGCCGAGGCGAGATCGATCAGGATGCAGAAGCGCAGCACCCGGTTGAGCGCATTGCCGTTGCCGTCCACCAGATGCGGCTGGCCATAGCGCACGACGATCTGCCAGCTGTCGAAGGACACCAACGTCTTGATGACGTTGGCGGCGCTCAGCACCAGCGCGAAGCGGCCGAAATCGGCAACGCCCAGCGTGCGGGTGACGATGGCGAGATAGGCAAGGCTCAGCACCGCGCCCACGCCCTTGCCGCCCAGCAACCAGCCGGTATTGGCCAGGATACGGGCAAAGCCATCCTGTGCGCTGCTACCCTTTGCGCGCTTCAACTTCACCGGAACAGGAGCCTTTCGCGTGACACGCCGTTTGTTGCTGGCGGGCGTCTATCTAGGGAAGGGCGGCGCATTGCGCAAATGCGTCCTTCTCTTCCCTGCGCTGCGAAATCGCTCTAAAGCGCGGGCATGACCATCAAGAAAGCCATCATCCTCTCCGCCGGCCAGGGTTCGCGCCTGCTGCCGCTGACCCGTGACGTGCCCAAGTGCATGATCGACTTCAACGGCCGCACCCTGATCAGCTGGCAGATCGCCGCGCTGGTCGCCAATGGCGTGACCGACATCGTCGTCGTCACCGGCTTCCGCACCGAGCGGGTCGAGGATCATGCGCTGCAACTCTATCGCGAGACCGGCGCGCGCATCCGCACGCTGTTCAATCCCTTCTTCCAGGTCGCCGACAATCTGGGCAGCTGCTGGATCGCGCGTGAGGAGATGGACCAGGACTTCATCATCCTGAACGGCGACACCATCGTGTCGGACGAGATCGTCGCGAAGCTGGTCTCGGGCGCCAAGGACGCGATCACCGTCACCGTCGATGTGAAGCCCGACGGCGACTATGACGATGACGACATGAAGGTGAACCGGGACGAGACCGGGCGCCTGCACCATATCGGCAAGCGGCTGCTGCCGCCCGACACCAATGCCGAATCGATCGGCATGCTGGCGTTCGTGGGCGAAGGGCCGGCGATCTTCCGCAACCAGGTCGACCAGATGATGCGCACGCCCGAAGGCGTCGCCCGCTGGTATCTGCGCGCGATCGACATCATCGCCAAGGGCAACCGGGTCGGCACCGTGTCGATCGAGGGGCTAGCATGGCAAGAAGTCGATTTCCCGCAGGATGTCGATGCCGCCAATGCGCTCACCGAGAAATGGGTGGAAGAAGGGCGCTACGGCGCGTGAGCGCCGGGTTGCGTAGCCAATTCGGCGGCTGCCAAATGGCCGCAATGGGTGAATAGGAGACTGTCAGCTTTCAGCCGAAAAAACGGCAAATCTTGCCACTTCGGTGGATGACATGGCTTTGGCCATTTCGCGGTCTTTGTAGCCGTCTAACGTACTCAGCCAATCGACAAAGTCTTGGCATCCACCGGCCTCAAGCGGGAAAATACCGACAGGCTCTGATCCATCAGAATAGAGCAGAAACACTACATCGTCGCCCCAAGGTCCACTGTCGTCAGTCGCGACAACGACGCGTTTAAGATCGACAATGGGTAGCTGGCGTTCAGTGCCTTGCCCATCGGTGGTAACGATCGCTTCACCTGAGATGGTAACCATCCACGATGAAACGGGCCGAATGCATTTCAACTTGTCGCGCAACCAATTGAACATAGTTGATGATGCTAAGATCGGTTTCCGCAAACTGCAATGTCCGCAGATGGAGAAGCGCGAGAGCCGCGTGGATGGCAAATGTTGGTCGTTTGCCGACCGTCTGATCTGTCTACCCGACCTAAAAGGCTTCCCCGATCCCGAAATAGAAGGCGGCGCCGTCCTTGCCCCAGGCGATGTCGGCCCGCAGATTCACATTGGCCTCCTTCGAGGCGAGATAGCGCAGGCCGAAACCTCCGGCGGGGAGCATCTTGGTATGTTTCCAGATATCCTTGCCGCTGCGCGCAATGCCGCCGATGCCGCCGAAGGCGACCATGCCGATCTTGCCGAACAGATGCTGGCGCACCTCGCCCTGCAGCGCCCAGCTGGCCCGGTCGCGATAGCGGCCGGTCTCGTAGCCACGCAGGTCGCCATTCTGGCCATAGAGGCACAGGTCATAATAGGGCGCGCCGTCCGACGCCTCGCACAGCGTCTTGCGCACCACCAGCACGGTCTCGCGCCCCAGCGGGAAATAGCCATTGCCCGCAATCTGCAGCTTGTGATGGGTGAAGTCGCTGCCCAGCCAGTCGGCGCCATAGGTCAGTGATCCGGTGGTATAGACGCCCTTGCGCGGATCGACCGGATTGTTGCGGCTGTCGAAGGTGAAGGAGGGGCCGAGCATCGCAATCTGGCTGTGCCGCTCGATCGCGGGCGGTGTCAGGTTCGGATGATTGGGCAGCGGCAGCGAAACGCGGGCGTTCATGTCGAGATAATAGAGGCGCGCGCCGAAGGAGAGGTGGCGCAGGAAGCCTTTGCTGAAGATCTGATATTGGGTGTCGACCATGGCGGCGAAGGCCTTGTCGCGCAGCTTGATCGACAGGTTGGACGCGCCGGCATTGGCGCCGATGCCATAGAAGCGCAGATTGGCGACGCCATAGCCGGCCCAGCCTTGGAAGCGCAGCCGGTCGTCGGCCAATGTCATGTTGTGCGATGCGCCCAGGCCCCAGCTATCGGTGCTGGTGTAGCCGCCACCAAAGCCGCTGACCCAGGGGCGGGACGATCCGTTGGGATTATAATAGAGCACCGCCGCACCGGCGAGGCCGGTGCCCATCGCCGGATTGGACAGCGGGATCGGCGCGATTACCAGGTCCGGCTTGGTGCTGGGCGGGGGCAGGGCGGCATCGGGCGCGGGTTCCGGTTCGCCGGCCTGCACGCTCTGCGCCTGATCCATGATCTCGCGCGATGGCGTATTTTGGGCGGCGGCGGGAAGGGCCATGCCCAGGCACATCATCAGGCTTGGGCCGGCCAGCGCGTGTCGCACGCCATGTCTCCCTGTCATATCGGACCAGCCTAGAGGAAGGCGGGGGCGGCACCATCGGGGGAAATGTGCAGGCAAAAGGGGGAAATTACCCAGAAGCCAGGCAAGCGCCTTTCCCGCATATTGTCTGCCCGGCCCGAAGGAGCAGGGCGCGGGGCCGGGGGACAGGGAATGATGGCGATGCGAGGATTGACGCTGCTATCGGTCATGGCGCTGGGTGTGGCGGGCCATGCCCGCGCAGAAGAAGTGCCGCCCGTCCCGATCATTACCCAGGTTGCGACCAGCGCCGATCCCGTCAGCGGGGCGACCGACACGCCGATGCCCGTTGCGCCCGCAGAAGGGGCGGCGGAGCCCCCGCCCGAACGCGAAAAATATCCGCTGCTGCCGATCGGCGGGCGGGCGGCGATCGAGCGCGGCTATCATATCCAGCGCGCGCTGGGCGCCAGCGGCATGCTGATCCACAATGTTCAGCATATGAACAGCCGGAACCTGGCAGTCGCCATCGCCAAGGGCGAGGATCCGCCCGAGGGCGCGTCGCTGCTACAGGTGCCCTTCGTCACCACGACGGAGATGGAAAGCCGGACCAGCAACAGCGAGTTCAAGGCGGATGTCTGGCTGTTCCCCTTCCTCAACCTGTTCGCCGGCATCGGCAAGGTGAAGGGGCATGTCGATGTCGGCGTCGACATCGATCTCGATGCCTTCGTGCCTTTCCCCTTCTGTCGCCCGGCCAAGCCCTGCGGTCATAGCCAGCTGCCCTTCAAGGCGGATGTCGACAACACCTCCTTCACCTTCGGCAGCATCCTGGGTTATGGCAGCAACAGCTGGTTTGCCGCCCTGTCCCTCGCCAAGACGATCAGCGTGGCGAAGAAGGACCGGTCCGACATGCGGATGACCAACATCGCGGCACGGGCCGGCCCGCGCGTCTCGCTGGGCGGCAACACGATCCTGACACCCTATGTCGGCGCCAATTATTTCGACATGGATGTCACCGTGTCGGGGCTGGTGCGCAGCGGCCCGTTGTTCGAGGACGGCGATGGTGTCGGCCTGCGCTACAAGGTCGACCTGTCGAGCCGCCGCCCCTGGGCCGGCATCGCCGGCGCCAATCTGGAACTGTCCAGCCATTGGGCGATGCAGGCCGAATATAATCTGGGGCAGGAATCCAACCGCTTCGTGCTGAGCCTGACCTTTCGGCCCTGATTCGGCCGGCCCCGATCCGTCCGATCAGAGGGCGAAATGCCCCTTCAGCCAATCGCGCAGCGCCGTGTCAGCTTCGTTGTCAATCTTGACCGCGCTGCCAAGGTCGGGCTGGCCCGGCCAGCCGGCATCGGTGATGGTCAGGCCGGCGGCGCTGCGTTCCCCGTCATAGCGGGGGATGACATGGAAATGGACATGCGGGTCGACCATCATCAGCATCAGATAGTTGATCTTGGCATAGTTCACCGCGCGGGTCAGCGCGGCCTCGATCGCGGCGGTGACGGTCTTGAGTTCGGCATGCGCCGCGCCCGGCAGGTCGCCGAACGCGGTCGCGTCGCTCTTGGCTGCCAGCACCAGCGATCCCAGCGTCGGCTGGGCGGGGCGCAGCAGCACGACCCAATGGTCGAATTCGGCAACCAGCGTCGCGGGCCAGCCGAACTTGGCGATGGTCGCGTTCATGCCGCTGCCTCGGCCTCGTCCATCCAGCTGACGATCGGCCGGCCGGAGCGGTGGACGATATAGGCCTGGGCCAGGCGCACGGCATGGACGACCAGCGAGATGATGGTCCACCAGGCGAGCGCGATCAGGCCGATATCGGGCCGGCCGAACAGCAGCGCCACGAACAGGATCACCATGTTCGGGTTGCGACGCGCGGTGATCAGGCGGAACTGACTGTCGAACGGACGCCATACATGGATGTCCATCTTGAAGTCCTTGAGGAACATCCCCTCGATCAGGCGCTGGAGGATATAGCCCGCGATCACGGCGGTCATGATGAAGGTGAAGGTGCCGGCCGACAGGCCCAGCCCCCAATAGGTAAGGCCCACGCCCCAGAAATACCACCAGAAGGGCGGGTGGACCAGGTCGACGCCATGGTCGATCACATTGCCCCATTTGGAAGAAGTGATGGTGCAGCGGGCGAGCTTGCCGTCCACCGTGTCCAGCACCATGAAGATGAAGCCGCACAGGAAGCCGGTCCAGAACAGTCCCTTGGCGAACAGGAAGGTGGCGACGAGGCAGAGCGTCACGCCGATCACCGACACCATGTTCGGTGTCATCTTCAGCTGCGCGGCGATGCGCGTCAGGATCAGTGCCAGTTCGGGCCAGAGATATTTGGTCAGCAGGTCGGTCACGCCCTTATAGGCGCCGAAATAGCTTTGCCGTTCGATCGCCTTGCGGGTCTGGGGCACCAGTTCGCGCACCATCGGCTGTTCCAGCTTGCGCAGCTGGCGATTGTATAGCTTGCGCCCGTCCGACAGGTCGATGAGGCCGCTGGCCTTCATCGGGTCGCTGCCCGCGGGCACCTGACCGACGATCGGCTGGCCGGCCCAGGCGAACATCGTGCCGGGCGTTTCCAGCACCAGCCGCAGCAACAGCGGGTCGAAGGCATAGGCGAGGTTGAAGACCAGTTCATGGCCCGGCGCCAGCGTGCTGCCATTCTTGGCCGCGCTTTCCGCCATGCGGCGATTGCGTTCGGCGTTGGACATGCCCCAGATCGGGGTCGCATTCTCGCCGAGCAGGCGAACCGGGCCGAGGGTGGTGCTGATCGTCTGCATCATGCCTGTGCCTTCTGCGCAAAATCGAGGATGAGGGCGGCCTGCCGCTGCGAGGCGGGGACCGGGGAAAGATCGATACTATCCTGCATTGCCGCTTCCTGAGCAGCAACCAGGCCCGGTTGCAAGTCTGCTGCCCGATCGAGCGCGCCCTGAAGCGCATCCGCGCGGTCGATCACCTGGCCCAGGCGCCAATGGGCGAAGGCCTGATCCTCGCGCCAGTCATGATGGTCGAGGTTCAGGAAGATGCAGGGGCGGGGGGTGAGCAGAAACTCGTAAACCTGGCTCGACACGTCGCCCAGATAGGCGTCGGCGCTGGTCGTGTAGCTCATGTCGATCGAGTGGCGGCTACCCATGTCGACGCGGATATGCGGGCTGTCGCTGTGGATTGGCGGGATGCGGCGGGCGAGCTTCACATGCGGCGCGATGATGACGTTCCAGCCCTGCAGCGCTTCGAGCGCGGCCATGACCTGCGGCCCGTGCCTGACCCAGGAGGACAGCTCCGGGTCGAAATGCGGATTGTAGAGCAGCACCGGCTTGTCGTCGTCGAACAAGGGGCGGCGCGGCGCGCGCAGTTCGAACTTGGCATAGCCGCCGACCAGGCAATTGGCTTCGGTGCAGAGGCCGTAGCCGATCATCCGGCGCCGGTCCTTCTCGCCCGCGACGATGGTCAGGTCGAAATCGGCGTGGCGCTGCTTGTAGCCGCCAGCCCGGTCGCCCGCGCCATGCTTGATCAGGATCAGGCGGGTGGCAAAGCCGGGCATCCGTTTCAGCCAGGCGCTGGTGATTTCCGTCGTCACCAGCGTCGGGAAGCGGGCGATGGCGCGATAGTTGAGCAGCAACGTCGCCAGCCGCGAGGGCAGGCGGAACAGGGAGTCGGGCTTGGTCGAGGGGCGACGCAGCTTGATGAGGTCGAGCCGTCCTTCGGGATCATAGCTGGCGACCAGATCGAGAATCAGGCGCGAGGGCGAAAGCACATGGACGCGCACATCCGCGCGCTTGCCCAGTTCAAGGGCGGCCGGCAGCCAGTGAAACACCTGCTGCGCTTCGGCGATGGCAAGAAAGGCGATGTCGATCGGCAATGAAGGCGGTCCCCACAGATATTCGCCGCCGCAGGGGCATGACCTGCGTTTGCTTTACTTCGCCCCGCGTCGCAATGCGAGGGGGGAGCGAAACGAGGTCGCTCTAGCGTGGCTGGCGCGGGACGCAAGCCGAAGCCCCTCTTCGGCAATGATTATTTGCAATCGATTTGCAACAAGGCCCGCCGGGGCAGAAACATGGTCTCAGTGCTGGACCTTTGCAGATTTTTCGTTATGCGGACCCCCATCAGACAGACATCGACGAAGAGGCTCGACGAGCGATGGCCGAATTTGCTTTGCCCAAGAACAGCAAGATCAGCGGCAAGGGCGTGACCCACAAGGCGCCCGAGGGCGCGACCAATGTCCGCAGCTTCAAGGTCTATCGCTACGATCCGGACTCGGGCGAGAATCCGCGCTACGATACGTTCGAGATCGATCTCGACAATTGCGGCCCGATGGTTCTCGACGCGCTGCTGAAGATCAAGAACGAGTATGACTCGACCCTGACCTTCCGCCGTTCGTGCCGCGAAGGCATTTGCGGTTCCTGTTCGATGAACATGAACGGCAAGAACGGCCTGGCCTGCACCACCGCGATCGACGAATGCGCCGGCAAGCAGGTGCAGATCACCCCGCTGCCGCACATGGACGTCATCAAGGATCTGGTGCCGGACTTCACCCACTTCTACGCCCAGTACAACAGCATCAAGCCCTGGCTGCAAACCGTCAGCCCCGCGCCGAGCGGCAAGGAGCGGCTGCAGTCGCCCGCCGATCGCGAGAAGCTGGATGGTCTTTATGAGTGCATCCTGTGCGCCTGCTGCTCGACCAGCTGCCCCAGCTACTGGTGGAACAGCGACAAGTTCCTGGGCCCGGCGATCCTGCTGCAGGCCTATCGCTGGCTGGCCGACAGCCGCGACGAGTTCACCGGCGAGCGCCTCGACGAGCTGGAAGATCCCTTCCGCCTCTATCGCTGCCACACCATCATGAACTGCGCGAACGTCTGCCCCAAGGGCCTGAGCCCGGCCAAGGCGATCGCGGAGACCAAGAAGATGATGGTCGAACGGCAGCTGTAAGTTGACCAGCGACGGTGTTGCAGGCGGGCGACCGCTGAACGAAGGGAAATGGTCGGGCTGGACCGCCTGGCACGATCCGCATCCCGACACCTTCCTGCAGGCCATCGGCCGCGGTTACATGCGCGGGCTGGGCGAGAAGAAGGCGCATGTCGCGCTGGAAACCCGCACCAGCCACCGCAACCGGCTCGATACGCTGCATGGCGGCTTCCTCGCTGCCTTTGCCGACCATGCCTATTTCGGCGGCCTGTGGGCGATGGGTTATCGCGATCAGGTGAACGGCGTGACCATCGACCTGTCGATGCAATATCTGGGCGCGGGCAAGGTCGGTCCCGACCTGCTGGCCGAGGTGGAATTGCTGCGCGAGACCGGGCGCCTGATGTTCCTGCGCATGCTGATCACCCAGGAGGGCGAGCCGGTCGCGGCGTCCACCGCCACGCTGCGCAAGGCGCCCAAGGCGCAGTGACCAGCGTCATCGCCCGTTATGATGCGCTGGTCGAGGCTGGCGAATTGCGGCCCGACCCGGACCAGCGTGCCGCCGCCGTGCGACTCGACCAGCTTCAGCATGATCTGGAAGCGACGCCGGCGCGTGGCTCGACGCTGTGGAAGCTGCTGCGCAAGCAGCCCGAGCCGCCGCGGGGCCTCTACATGTGGGGCGGGGTCGGGCGCGGCAAGTCGATGCTGATGGACCTGTTCTTCGACACGGTCCATGTGCAGCGCAAGAAGCGCGCCCATTTCCATGAATTCATGCTCGACGTGCATGCCCGCCTGGCCGAGGCGCGCAAGTCCGAGTCGGGCGATCCGATCCCGCCGGTGGTCGAGTCGCTGGCCGAAGAGGCGCGGCTGCTCTGCTTCGACGAGATGGTCGTCAACAATATGGCTGATGCGGCGATCATGTCGCGCCTGTTCACGGGGCTGCTGGAAAAGCGGGTGACGATCGTCACCACCTCCAACCGTGAGCCCGACGAACTCTACAAGAATGGCCTCAATCGCCAGCTCTTCCTGCCCTTCATCGACCTCATCAAGGCCAAGCTGGACGTGATGACGCTGAACGGTCCGGTCGATTATCGCCGCGACCGCCTGGGCGACTCGAAGCTGTGGCATGTGCCCAATGGGCCGGAGGCGACCAGGGCGCTGTCGGAGGCCTTTTTCCGCCTGACCGACTTTTCGGTCGAGGACCGGGCCAAGGTGCCCTCGGAGGAGATCGTCGTTCAGGGCGGGCGCACCATGCATGTGCCCAAGAGCCTGAAGGGCGTTGCCGTCTTCTCGTTCAAGCGGCTGTGCGTCGAGGCGCGCGGCGCGCCCGACTATCTGGCGATCGCGCGCAAATATCATACGGTCATCATCGTCGGCATTCCGGTGCTGGGGCCGGAGAAGCGCAACGAGGCGGCGCGCTTCGTCACGCTGATCGACTCGCTCTACGAATATAAGGTCAAATTGCTCGCTTCGGCCGATGCCGAGCCGATGCGACTCTATCCCGAAGGGGATGGGGCGTTCGAATTCGAGCGGACCGTGTCGCGGTTGATGGAAATGCAGTCCGACGATTATCTCGCGCTGGGTCACGGCCCCAAATAAGCGCGGCGCACCCCGTCGTGCGCGCATTTCGCCCTATCGCCGCTTGCGTCGACGTTCATCAGGGCGCAACTTTCTTACGGAAAAACAGACCGGATGCTTCCACTTGGGAAGCATCCGGCAGGCTACCGCTGCAGGGAAGGCTCTAGGTCCAGGGTAGGAGACCAGGAGCGACAGGGTGTGAAAAAGCCTCTAATGCAACTGCGAATGAATTGCAAAGATAATTTGCTGCAGGGGGCTTTGTTTGGTTGAAACCCCCACAATATGGGCGTAGGCGCACTGACAATTCCAGAGTTCACATCTTGGAGGATGATTGCATATGGCCCGTAAGAAGATCGCGCTCATTGGCGCTGGCAATATCGGCGGCACGCTCGCGCATCTCGCGGCTCTCAAGGGACTCGGTGACATCGTCCTGTTCGACGTCGTCGAAGGCGTTCCCCAGGGCAAGGCTCTCGACCTGTCGCAGTGCGCCTCGGTCGAAGGCTTCGATGCGAAGATCACCGGTTCCAACGACTATGCCGATATCGCGGGCGCGGACGTCATCATCGTCACCGCCGGTGTCGCCCGCAAGCCGGGCATGAGCCGCGACGACCTGCTGGGCATCAACCTCAAGGTCATGAAGGCCGTGGGCGAGGGCATCGCCGCCAACGCCCCCGACGCCTTCGTCATCTGCATCACCAACCCCTTGGATGCCATGGTCTGGGCGCTGCGCGAATTTTCGGGCCTGCCCGCAAACAAGGTCGTCGGCATGGCCGGCGTTCTGGACAGCTCGCGCTTCAACCACTTCCTGGCGGAAGAATTCAACGTCTCGGCCAAGGACGTCACCAGCTTCGTGCTCGGCGGCCATGGCGACACCATGGTTCCGGTGATCGAATATTCGACCGTCGCCGGCATCCCGGTTCCCGACCTGATCAAGCAGGGCCGTTCGACCCAGGAGCGCATCGACGCCATCGTCAAGCGCACCCGTTCGGGCGGCGGCGAGATCGTCGCGCTGCTCAAGACCGGTTCGGCCTTCTATGCGCCCGCCACCAGCGCGATCGCCATGGCTGAAGCCTATCTGGGCGACAAGAAGCGCCTGCTGCCCTGTGCCGCGAACCTGACCGGCCAGTATGGCGTCGACAATCTCTATGTCGGCGTGCCGGTCATCATCGGCAAGGATGGCGTCGAGCAGGTCATCGAGATCGAGCTGAACGACGAAGCCAAGGCCAACCTCCAGGTGTCGGTCGACGCCGTCAAGGAACTGCTGGAAGCCTGCAAGGGTATCGATCCCTCGCTCGCCTGAGCCAACCAGCTTGCACCGTCCCGTTCCAGGTAAGTGCGCAGCCTGGGACGGGTCGCTTTAGACCCAAGTGCCACGTCCACAGAGAATAAAGGGACACATATGTCCATTCTGGTGAACAAGAACACCAAGGTCATCACCCAGGGTATGACCGGTGCCACCGGCACCTTCCACACCGAAACCGCTCTTGCCTATGGCACGCAGATGGTTGGCGGCGTGACCCCCGGCAAGGGCGGCACGACCCACATCGGTCTGCCGATGTTCGACACCGTTGCCGAAGCCAAGTCGAAGACCGGCGCCGACGCATCGGTCATCTATGTTCCGCCGCCGTTCGCGGCCGACTCGATCCTGGAAGCGATCGATGCCGAAATCCCGCTGATCGTCGCGATCACCGAAGGCATCCCGGTTCTGGACATGGTCAAGGTGAAGCGCGCCCTGTCGGGTTCGAAATCGCGCCTGATCGGCCCGAATTGCCCCGGCCTGCTGACGCCCGGCGAGTGCAAGATCGGCATCATGCCCGGCAACATCTTCTCGAAGGGTTCGGTCGGCGTCGTGTCGCGTTCGGGCACGCTGACCTATGAAGCCGTGTTCCAGACCACCAATGCGGGCCTGGGCCAGACCACGGCCGTCGGCATCGGCGGTGACCCGGTCAACGGCACCAACTTCATCGACGTGCTGGAACTGTTCCTGGCCGACGACGCCACCGAATCGATCATCATGATCGGTGAAATCGGCGGCGACGCGGAAGAGCAGGCTGCCCAGTTCCTGATCGACGAAGCCAAGAAGGGCCGCAAGAAGCCGATGGCCGGCTTCATCGCTGGTCGCACGGCGCCTCCGGGCCGTCGCATGGGCCACGCCGGCGCGATCGTGTCGGGCGGCAAGGGCGACGCGGAAAGCAAGATCGCGGCGATGGAAGCGGCCGGCATCAAGGTCGCTGCCAGCCCGAGCCTGCTGGGCGAGACCCTGCTGGAAGTGCTGAAGGGCTGATCCGCCTTTAAAATATGATATGGAAACGCGGCCGGGCTGCACCCCGGCCGCACTTTCCCGCTCCGCGACTGCACGCGGCATGCATGGGACACAAGACGATGGGTTACGAGAACCAGGATTTCGAGATCGAACAGGGGCCGAGCTGGGCACGCCCCAACTGGCCGTTGGCGGACACCGACGACCTGACCGGGGCGATGGACCCGACGCAGATGCAGGTGGCCGTGAAGGCTGCTGCAAAGGCGCAGGGTGCTGCTGTTTCCGAGGCCGATATCGCATCGGCTGCCGAGGACGCAATCCGCGCGCAGATGCTGATCCGCACATATCGCGTGCGCGGTCATCTGGCCGCCAATCTCGATCCGCTGGGCCTGGCCAAGCGTGACCTGCCGGCGGACCTGACCCCGGAATATCATGGCCTGACCGACGCGTCGAAGAAGGTCTTCCTGGGCGGCACGCTGGGCCTGCAGTACGCGACCGTCGCGGAGATCGTGACGATCCTGCGCCAGAATTACTGCGGTAATGTCGGCCTTGAATATATGCATATCGCGGACGTCGAAGAGCGCCGCTTCCTGCAGGAACGCCTGGAAGGCAAGGACAAGGAAATCCACTTCACGCCCGAGGGCAAGAAGGCGATCCTGGCCAAGGTCATCCAGGGCGAGCAGTATGAGAAGTTCCTGGGCCGCAAATATGTCGGCACCAAGCGCTTCGGCCTCGACGGTGGCGAGTCCATGATCCCCGCGCTCGAAGCGGTCATCAAATATGGTGGCGCATCGGGCGTGCGCGAGATCGTGTTCGGCATGGCCCATCGCGGCCGCCTGAACGTCCTTGCCAACGTCATGGCCAAGGGCTTCCGCGTCATTTTCCACGAATTCTCGGGCGGCACTGCCAACCCCGAAGACGTGGGTGGTTCGGGCGACGTGAAATATCACCTCGGCACCTCGACCGACCGTGAGTTCGACGGCGTCAAGGTCCACATGTCGCTGGTCCCCAACCCGTCGCACCTTGAAACCGTCGATCCGGTGGTGCTGGGCAAGGTCCGCGCGCAGCAGACCTTCCGCGATGACCTCACCAAGCATGAGCAGGTTCTGCCCGTGCTGATCCACGGCGACGCGGCCTTTGCCGGCCAGGGCATCGTCTGGGAATGCCTCGGCTTCTCGGGCGTCAGCGGCTACAACACCGGCGGCTGCGTCCACTTCATCATCAACAACCAGATCGGCTTCACCACCAGCCCGCAATTCTCGCGCGGCTCGCCCTATCCGTCGGACGTGGCGAAGGGTGTCCAGGCGCCGATCCTGCACGTCAATGGCGACGATCCCGAAGCCGTGACCTTCGCGACCAAGCTGGCCATGGAATATCGCCAGAAATTCCATCGCGACGTCGTCGTCGACATGTGGTGCTATCGCCGCTTCGGTCATAACGAAGGCGACGAGCCGGGCTTCACCCAGCCGCTGATGTACAAGGAAATCCGTCAGCATCCGCCGGTCAGCGACATTTATGCCGCGCGCCTGAAGGCGGAAGGCGTGGTGGACGACGCGTTCGTCTCCGGTTCGACCGACGAGTTCGTCGCCCATCTGGAAGACGAGTTCGAAGCTGCCAAGAGCTACAAGGCCAACAAGGCCGACTGGTTCGCCGGTCGCTGGTCGGGCCTGCACAAGCCGGCTGATGCCGAAACCGCGCGCCAGAGCGTGGAATCGGCGATCAACCAGAAGCTGTTCGACAGCCTGGGCCGCACGCTGACCACCGTTCCCGAAGGCCATAATGTCCACAAGACGCTGAAGCGCGTGCTGGATGCCAAGGCCGAGATGTTCAAGTCGGGTGCCAATTTCGACTGGGCAACCGGCGAGGCGCTGGCCTTCGGTTCGCTGCTGTCGGAAGGCTATGGCGTTCGCCTGTCGGGTCAGGACTCGGGTCGCGGCACCTTCAGCCAGCGTCACGCGGTCTGGACCGACCAGGACACCGAGGCCAAGTATATCCCGCTCTCGACCGTGCCACATGGCCGTTTCGAAGTGCTGGACTCGCCTTTGTCCGAATATGGCGTGCTGGGCTTTGAGTATGGTTTCGCCCTGGCGGACCCGAAGAGCCTGGTGATCTGGGAAGCGCAGTTCGGCGATTTCGCCAATGGTGCGCAGATCATCTTCGACCAGTATATCGCGTCGTCGGAAACCAAGTGGCTGCGGTCCAACGGCCTCGTCTGCCTGCTGCCGCACGGCTATGAAGGCCAGGGCCCCGAGCATAGCTCGGCGCGTCTGGAACGCTATCTGCAGCTCTGCGCCGAAGGCAATATCCAGGTCGCGAATATCACGACCCCGGCCAATTACTTCCACGCGCTGCGTCGCCAGATGCTGCGGCCCTTCCGCAAGCCGCTCATCATCATGGCGCCCAAGTCGCTGTTGCGTCACAAGGCCGCCGTCAGCAAGGCCGAGGACTTCCTGGGCGAAACGCACTTTAAGCGCATCCTGTCGGACCCCAATGGGTCGGCCGACAAGGATACCAAGCGCCTGGTGCTCTGCTCGGGCAAGGTCTTCTACGACCTGATGGAAGCCCGCGACGCCGCCGGCGACGCCAACACCCAGATCGTCCGTATCGAACAGATTTATCCGTTCGCCACCGACGCACTGGCCACGCGCATCGAGCGCATGACCAATCTGGAAGACGTCGTCTGGTGTCAGGAAGAACCGCGCAACAACGGCGCCTGGTCCTTCGTCGAACCCTACATCGAGGAAGCGCTGGCCAAGGCCGGCAAGGCGCCCAAGCGCGCTCGCTATGCCGGCCGCAAGGCATCGGCATCGCCTGCCACGGGCCTGGCCTCGCGCCATGTGTCCGAACAGGGCGCCCTCGTCGCCGATGCGCTGGGTCACAGCGTTCGTGAAGAAATCCGTCGCCAGAAGAAAGGCTGAGAAAGCACATGGCAACCGAAGTCAAAGTCCCCACGCTGGGCGAATCCGTTACCGAAGCAACCGTCGGTCAGTGGCTCAAGAAGCCGGGTGAAGCGGTCAAGGCCGACGAGCCGATCGTCAGCCTGGAAACCGACAAGGTCGCGGTCGACGTGCCCTCGCCGGTCGCCGGTGTCATGGGTGATCTGGTCGCCAAGGAAGGCGACACGGTCGAGGTCGGCGCGCTGCTGGCCTATGTGAACGAAGGCGGAGCCGCTGCTGCCGCTCCTGCTGCCGCTGCTCCCGCCGCCAAGGCGGAAGCCGCTGCGCCCGCGCCGGCCGCTTCGGCCCCGGCTGCATCGGACGACGAAGAGGGCGGCAGCCTGACCCTGTCGCCGGCGGTCCGCCGCCTGGTGCTGGAGCATGGTCTTGACCCGAGCAAGATCAAGGGCACCGGCAAGGACGGCCGTCTGACCAAGGACGACGTCATGGCCGCCGTCGCTGCCGGCACTGCCAAGGCTGCTGCTGCGACCCCTGCTTCGGCGCCTGCCGCCGATGCGCCGGCCGCTGGCCCCAGCCGCAAGCAGGAACGCGTCAAGATGACCCGCCTGCGCCAGACCGTCGCCAAGCGTCTGAAGGAAGCGCAGAACAACGCTGCCCTGCTGACCACGTACAACGACGTCGACATGACCAACGTCATCGAGGCGCGCGCCAAGTACAAGGATCTGTTCGAGAAGAAGCATGGCGTCCGTCTGGGCTTCATGGGCTTCTTCACCAAGGCCGTCTGCATGGCGCTGAAGGACATTCCGGGCGTCAACGCGCAGATCGAAGGCGACGAGATCGTCTATAACGACTTCGCCGACATCTCGGTCGCCGTCTCGGCCCCGACCGGCCTGGTCGTTCCGGTCATCCGCAATGCGGAAAGCCTGAGCGTCGCTGCCATTGAAAAGACCATCGGCGGCTTCGGCAAGAAGGCCAAGGAAGGCAAGCTGACGATGGAAGATATGAAGGGCGGCACCTTCACCATCTCCAACGGCGGCGTGTTCGGTTCGCTGCTGTCCAGCCCGATCATCAACCCGCCCCAGTCGGCGGTTCTGGGCCTGCACCGCATCGAGGACCGCCCGGTCGTCCGTAACGGTCAGATCGTGATCCGCCCGATGATGTATCTGGCGCTCAGCTATGACCATCGTCTGATCGACGGTCGTGAAGCGGTGACCTTCCTTGTCGCGGTCAAGAACGCGATCGAGGATCCGACCCGTCTGCTGATCGACCTGTAATAATCACCATTTATTGTTGCCCCGGCTTCGGCCGGGGCGCCTCTTGCCCTTGATTTGGGGCAGAGCGATGCCAGTTAGGCTGGCATGACTGGAGAAGGGAAAACCCCATGTCCGATTTCGATTATGACGTCCTGGTTATCGGTGCTGGCCCGGGTGGCTATGTCGCCGCGATCCGCGCTGCGCAGCTGGGCCTGAAGACCGCCTGCGCTGAAAGCCGCGAGACGCTTGGCGGCACCTGCCTCAATGTCGGCTGCATCCCGTCGAAGGCGCTGCTGCACGCCTCGGAACTTTATGACGAGGCCGCCAATGGCGCGCTCGCCAAGCTGGGCGTCAAGATCGACAAGATGAGCCTGGACCTGCCCACCATGCAGGGCCAGCGCGTCGATGCCATCAAGGGCCTGACCGGCGGCATCGAATATCTGTTCAAGAAGAACAAGGTGACCTGGCTCAAGGGCCTGGCCAGCTTCACCGGCGCCAACACCGTCGAAGTGAATGGCGAGAAGGTGACGGCGAAGAACATCGTCATCGCCACCGGTTCGTCGGTCGCCCCGCTGCCCGGCGTGGCCGTGGACAATGCAGGCGGCAAGATCGTCGATTCGACCGGCGCGCTGGAACTGGACAAGGTTCCGGGCCATCTGGTCGTCGTCGGCGGTGGCGTCATCGGTCTGGAACTGGGTTCGGTGTGGAAGCGCCTGGGCGCCAAGGTGACCGTGGTCGAATATCTCGACCAGATCCTGCCCGGCATGGACGGCGAAGTCCGCAAGGAAGCCAACAAGATCTTCAAGAAGCAGGGCTTCGAATATAAGCTCGGCACCAAGGTGACCGGCGCCGAAGTCGGCAAGTCGGGCGTGACCCTGACCGTCGAACCGGCCGCCGGTGGCGAAGCCGAAAAGATCGAGGCCGACGTTGTCCTGGTGTCGATCGGTCGTCGTCCCAACACCGAGGGCCTGGGCCTCGACAAGATCGGCCTGGAGCTGAACGCGCGCGGTCAGATCGAGACCGATCATGAGTTCGGCACCAAGGTTCCGGGCGTCTGGGCGATCGGCGACGTCATCCCCGGCCCGATGCTGGCGCACAAGGCCGAGGACGAGGGCATTGCCGTCGCCGAGAATATCGCGGGCCTGACCGGCATCGTGAACCATGACGTGATCCCCTCGGTGGTCTACACCAAGCCGGAAATCGCGGGCGTGGGCCTGACCGAGGAAGCCGCCAAGGAACGTGGCGCCGTCAAGGTCGGCAAGTTCCCGATGATGGCGAACAGCCGTGCCAAGACCAATCACGAGCCCGACGGCTTCGTGAAGATCATCGCCGACGCCGAAACCGATAAGGTGCTGGGCGTGTGGATCATCGCGACCGTCGCCGGCACGATGATCGCGCAGGCGGCGCAGGCCATGGAATTCGGCGCGTCGAGCGAAGACATCGCCTATACCTGTCATGCGCACCCGACGCACAGCGAAGCGATCAAGGAAGCGGCGATGGCCGTGACCGGCAAGCCGATCCACATGTGATCGACTGCGCTATCGCAGGATAAGGGAAGGGGCCTCCGCCAAGCGGGGGCCTTTTTCTTTTGGGGAAGGACGCGCGCTGTTCTATCGGACGCGCATGAACCAGTTCCCCTCCAGCCAGTCGGTGCCGTCGGCCAATCCTGAGCGGTTGTTCTTTGCGCTATGGATCATCTTTTCGGTGCTGACCGCGCTGGCCGACATCATCGCGATCGTTCGCCATCCCGAAATGACGCTGCAGATATTACCGCAGACGGCTCTGGGACTGGCGGTGTGCCTGCCCTTCGGCGCGGTCGCGATCCTGCTGCGACGCCGGCGGCTCAAGCGCCAGGCGGCGCGCGACGCCTTTCTTCAGGCGATGGCGCGGCTCGACTGAGCATCGCCGGCGGGCGCCAGCGCGGGCCGAATGGCGACGCGGTTGCGGCCCTTTTCCTTCGCTTCATAGAGCGCGCTGTCGGCGCGGGCGATCGCGTCATGGATCGAGCGGTCGGCGCGGTGCAGGCTGGTGAGGCCGAAGCTGGCGGTGAGCGGGCCGGGCAGGCCAAGCCGGCTTGCCGCCTGTTCGGCAAAGCGCAGCCGGATCGCGTCGGCTATGCCGGTCGCCATGGCGGGGTCTGCGCCGGGCAGGAAGAGGATGAACTCCTCGCCGCCGAAGCGGGCGATGACGGCATCGGCCGGGGCCAGCGCCCGCAGGGCATCGGCCAGCGCGACGATCACCCGGTCGCCCAGCCCATGGCCATGGGCGTCGTTGACCCGCTTGAAATGATCGATGTCGCAGGCGATCAGGCTGCCGCTGGCATCATGGCGCGCCACCGCTTCCTCGAACCCGCGGCGGTTGAGCAGGCCCGACAGCGGATCGACATGGGCATCATGGCGATAGCGGGTGAGCACGTCCTGCATGGCCGTCGCGAGTGCGGAGAGGGCCAGGAACAGGCCGAACATGCAGGCCAGCGCCTGCATCAGGAAGGCATATTGGCTGTCGCGGAACGCGACGCCGCCGGGCAGGGTGAAGGACACGCTGCTGCCGCGCAGCAGATTGTCGAGCGCGACCAGAGTGACGGCGGCATAGAGGGCGCGATCGGGCCAGCCGCGAAGCTGGCCGCGCCCGGCGATCAGCGGAATGGAAATCAGCAGGAAGCAGCCGAAGTCGGACGACACCAGTTCCAGCGGGACGATGTCCCGCATCACCGCAAAGCTGCAGATCAGGATCGATATCGCCCAGATGGCGATGCGCAGCCCCAGCACCCAATTGGGGCGCCAGCGCGTCAGCAGTGCCTGGCTGAACAGCAGGAAGCCGGTGGCAAAGGCGGTGTCGGCGACGATGCCCCACAGGTCGGTCGGCAGGAAGTCGAACGCGACCGGCACGGCAAAGCCCATGGCGACGCTGAAGAAGGCGCCGCTCCACCAGCCCGCTTCGCGCGCGCCCCAGCCCCAGACGATGAGGAAGGCGACGCCGAAGCTGGCCATCATGATGGGCAGGAAGAAGGCGAAATTCTCACCCACGAGGCGCGACCGATCCTTTGTGCAGCATGACGGCATGACGTCGCGTCATGCAGGAGCGCCATCCTGCATTTTCCGGTAAATGTCGATGGTTAAGAGAGCGTAACGGTTGCGGCGGGCCGAGCGGGAAACTGCCTAACCTGGATCAGAAACGCGGTTTCCGCTTCTCGCGGAACGCCGCGACGCCTTCGGCAAAGTCGGGATAGGTGAAGGCGTCGCGGAACATCTCCAGCGTCACCATATCGTCATCCGCCTGTCCGTCGAGGATGCGGCGGACCATCGCCTTCGACGCGCGCACGCTATGCTGGGCATTGGCGGCGATCTCGCCGGCCAGCCTTTCAGCGGCGGCCAGCGGATCGGCCGCGACCTCATCGATCAGACCGATGGCAAGGGCCGCGTCGGCATCGTGCAGCGCGCCGGTGAAGAGGATGCGCTTGGCCCGTGCCGCCCCGACCAGATCGACCAGCAGGCGGGTGTCGAACAGCGAATAGACGATGCCCAGCTTGGCGGGCGTGATGCCCATGCGCGCGGTGGGGGCCGCGATGCGCAGGTCGCAGGCGATCGCCAGGCCGCATCCGCCGCCAACGCAATCGCCGTCGATCGCCGCGATCACCGGCTTTTCGGCATGGGCCAGCGCATATTGGGTGGAGCGGATCGCGGCCTGATTGGCGGCACGCCAGCCGGCATCGCCCGAACAGGCGGCAAATTCATGGATGTCGGCGCCCGCGCAGAACAGGCCGGGCGTCGCCGAGGCCAGGATCAGCACGCGGATGTCCGCGTCGGCCATGGCATCGGCTACCAGATGGGGCAGCGCTTCCCACATCGCCTGGGTCATGGCGTTGCGGCGATCGGCTCGGTCGATCAGCAGCCGGGCGATCGCGCCGTCGCGCTCCAGCCGCAGGGTCATGGCCGCGTCATGCCGGCCAGGCTTCCAGCATCGGCACCAATTCGTCGAAATGGTGGATCACGCCGTCGGCCTCCAGATTTTCGACCGGGCCGTCGAGGAAGCCGAAGCTGACCGCGATGCTGGGAATGCCGGCATTGCGGGCGCCGGCAATGTCGTTGATCGTGTCGCCCAGGAAGATGGTGCGGCCGCCGCCGGCCCGCTCGATCATCGCATGGATCGGCGCCGGATCGGGCTTGGCAATGCCGACCGTGTCACCGGCCACGACCGAGGCGAAGCGGTCGAACAGGCCCAATTGGTGCAGCAAGGGAATCGTGAAGCGTTCCGCCTTGTTGGTGCAGATGGCGAGCCGCACGCCGCGCTCCGCCAGCGCATCCAGCATCGCCATCATGCCGGGATAGGGCAGGGAGTAGAGCGCCAGATTCTGCTCATAATAATCGAGCAGGATCGGCAGCGTCTGGTCGAGGATCGCTTCGTCATAGCCGCCCGACGCGTCGAGCGCGCGCTGCAGCATCACCTTGGCACCCTTGCCCACGAAGGGCCGGATGGAATCGACCGGGAAGGGGGCTCGGCCGATCGTGCCGATCGCATAATTGACCGCCGCGGCCAGATCGCCGCTGGTGTCGAGCAGGGTGCCGTCGAGGTCGAAGCCGACAATGTCGAAGGATAAGCGTGCCATGGCATCGCCATGCCGCGTCGGCGGTGGCAATGGCAAGGCAAACATGGCAGAGAGCCGTGATATTCCAGACCACTTGAACGAAAAGGACGCGCTCGCCGTGACCGCACCTCGCCCCCTAGCAGTCGTCATCCTTGCCGCCGGGCAGGGCACAAGGATGAAGTCCGGCACGCACAAGGTGCTGCACCCGATCGCCGGGCGGCCGATGCTGCTGCACCTGCTTGCCAGCGTCGCGGACCTGCTGCCCGAGCGGCAAGTGGTCGTGGTCGGCGCCGGCCGCGAGCAGGTGGAAAAGGCGGTCGAGGGCAGCGGCGTCGCCATCGCCGTGCAGGACCAGCAGCTTGGCACCGGTCATGCCGTGGCGCAGGCGCATGATGCGCTGGCGGGGTTCGCCGGTGACGTGCTGATCCTCTATGGCGACGTGCCGCTGGTCAGCGGCGCGACGATGAAGGCGATGCTCGATCGGTTGAGCCGGGGCGACGAGCCGCGCGCGGTGGTGCTGGGCTTCCGCCCGGATGATGCCGCCGCCTATGGCCGGATCATCGCCGATGGCCAGGGCATCATCGAGAAGATGGTCGAGTTTAAGGATGCGAGCGAGGCCGAGCGCGCCGTCACCTTGTGCAACAGCGGCCTGATGGCGGTGCGGGCGAGCGACCTGTTCGTGCTGCTCGACCAGATCGGCAACAACAATGCGGCCGGCGAATATTATCTGCCCGACATCATCATGCTGCCCGGTGCGAACAGCGCCGTGATCGAGACCGAAGCGTGGGAAGTGGCCGGCGTGAACAGCCGCGCCGAACTGGCCGGCGTCGAAGCCGTGTGGCAGGACCGCCGCCGGACCGAGGCGATGCGCGAGGGCGTGACCCTGGTCGCGCCGCAGACCGTCTTCTTCTCGCACGACACGGTGCTGGGTCGCGACGTGACGGTCGAACCCAATGTCGTCTTCGGTCCGGGTGTCACCGTCGCTGACAATGTCGTCATCCACGCCTTCTCCCATCTGGAGGGCGCGACCGTGGCCAGCGGTGCCGATATCGGCCCCTATGCCCGGCTGCGTCCGGGCGCTGACATCGGCCCCAAGGCAAAGGTCGGCAATTTCGTCGAGATCAAGAAGGCGCGCCTCGACGAAGGGGCGAAGGTCAATCACCTCTCCTATATCGGCGACGCCAGCGTCGGCGCGGCCGCCAATATCGGCGCGGGCACCATCACCTGCAATTATGACGGCTTCTTCAAGTACAAGACGCAGATCGGTGCGGGCGCCTTCATCGGCTCCAACAGCGCGCTGGTCGCGCCGGCGACGATCGGCGATGGCGCGATCGTTGCGGCGGGCAGCGTCGTGACCAAGCCGGTTCCGGCCGACGCGCTGTGCCTCGTCCGCCCGCAACAGGAAAGCAAGCCGGGCTGGGCGGCGGCGTTCCGCACCCGCATGCGCGAGCGGAAGGCGAAGGCTTGAATTTCATCCGGCGCCGGCCGTTTCTGTCCGCCCTGCTGTTCCTGCTGCTGATCGCAGTGGCAGGGCCGCTCTGGCTGTTGATGAATGCGCGCGCCATGCCGGTCGTGCGGCGCGCCGATGTCGTGCTGCCTTTCCCGGCGGGCGCGTCGCAGCAGCCGATCCGGGTCGCGCTGCTGACCGACACCCATCTGTCTGGGCCGGACAACAGCCCGGCGCGGATGGCGCGGATCGTGGCCCGGATCAACGGCCTCAAGCCGGACCTGATCCTGCTGGGCGGCGACTATATCGGCGACAATAAATGGGGCGCGACCTATGATGCGCGCCACGCGATCGCGCCCTTCGCCGGGCTGCGCGCGCCGATGGGCGTGGTCGCGGTGCTGGGCAATCATGACAGCCGCAGCAGGAAGAACCGGGTGGCACTGAGCGCCGACGACTGGCAGCGCGCCTTTGCCGATCTGGGCATCACCCTGGTACAGGATGGCGCGGTGCGGCGCGGGCCGCTGGCGATCGGCGGGCTCAAGGATATCTATACCCGCAAGCCCGACATACCCGATACGCTGAAGGCGATGCAGGACATCGGTGGCGCGCCGGTGATCCTGTCGCACGGGCCCGATGTCTTTCCGCTGCTGCCCGATGCACCGTCGCTGACCCTGGTCGGCCATACCCATTGCGGTCAGGTGGCACTGCCCTTTGCCGGGATCGTCTATGTCCCCTCCCGCTATGGTACCCGCTATGCCTGCGGCCGCTATCAGGATGGGCGGAAGGCGATGATCGTGTCCGGAGGCGTGGGGACCAGCGGCCTGCCTTTCCGCATGCTGGCGCCGCCCGACATCTGGCTGATCACCATCCGGCCACGATGACATTCTTTTCATGGCTCGGCCATGGCGCTGTCGCCCGACCGGCATTAATGGCATGGCGACAAAGCTGTCCTATATGGACGCTATCTGACTAATCTGGTTCGGCGGGGCTTTCCACCATGTGCGGTATCATCGGAATTATTGGTAAGGATCAGGTCGCGGAACGACTGGTCGATGGCCTCAAGCGGCTGGAATATCGCGGCTATGACAGCGCCGGTGTCGCCACCGTGCATGACGGCCGGATCGATCGCCGCCGGGCCGAGGGCAAGCTCAACAATCTGGTCAAGGAACTTGGCCAGTCGCCGCTGGCCGGCACCACCGGCATCGCCCATACCCGCTGGGCCACCCATGGCGCGCCGACCACCAGCAATGCGCACCCCCATGCGACCGGCGAAGTGGCGCTGGTCCACAATGGCATCATCGAGAATTTCAAGCCTCTGCGCGATGAGCTGATTGCCCGCGGCCGCACCTTCGACAGCCAGACCGACACCGAAGTGGTCGCCCATCTGGTCAGCGAACTGGTGGAGCAGGGCGTGGCGCCGAAGGAGGCCGTGGCCCAGGTGCTGCCGCGCCTGCACGGCGCCTTCGCGCTCGCCATCCTGTTCAAGAGTCATCCCGACATGCTGATCGGTGCGCGTCTCGGTTCGCCGCTAGTCGTAGGCTATGGCGATGGCGAGACCTTCCTCGGCTCCGACGCGCTGGCGCTCGCCCCGCTGACCCAGCGCATCGCCTATCTGGACGAGGGCGACTGGGTCGTCATCACCAAGGATGGCGCCGAGATTTTCGACAAGGACAACAACCCGGTCGAGCGTCCGGTCACCATTTCCGGCGTGTCCGGCGCGATGATCGACAAGGGCAATCATCGCCACTTCATGCAGAAGGAAATTTATGAGCAGCCGGTCGTCGTGGCCCAGACGCTCAAGGCCTATCTGCAGCGGATGGATGATCGCGTATCGCTGCCGATCCCGGATTTCGACTTGTCGACCATCCGCCGCGTCACCATCGTCGCCTGCGGCACCAGCTTCTATGCCGGCATGGTCGCGCGCTACTGGTTCGAACAGTTCGCCCGCGTCCCGGTCGATTTGGATTTCGCCTCCGAGTTCCGCTACCGCGAGCCGGTGATGGAGGAGGGCGGCCTCGCCCTGTTCATCAGCCAGTCCGGCGAAACCGCCGATACGCTGGCCGCGCTGCGCTATGCCCGCGCCCAGGGGCAGAAGATCGCCGTCGTCGTCAATGTGCCGACCAGTTCGATGGCGCGCGAGGCCGACCTGCTGCTGCCGACCCATGCCGGCCCGGAAATCGGCGTCGCCTCGACCAAGGCCTTCACCTGCCAACTCGCCGTGCTGGCAGCCTTGGCCGCCAATCTGGCGCGGGCCAAGGGCAAGCTCAGCGCCAAGGATGAAAAGGAAATCGTCCGCCATCTCGCCGAAGCGCCCGCCGCGATCAACGGCGCGCTCGCCTATGACGAGGCGATCGAGGCGATGGCCCATCATATCGTGCCGGCGCGCGATGTCCTGTATCTCGGCCGCGGCACCGACTATCCGCTGGCGCTGGAAGGCGCTCTGAAGCTCAAGGAAATCAGCTATATCCATGCCGAGGGCTATGCCGCCGGCGAGATGAAGCACGGCCCGATCGCGCTGATCGACGAACTGGTGCCGGTGATCTGCATCGCGCCCAGCGGCCCCTTGTTCGAAAAGACCGTCAGCAACATGCAGGAAGTGCAGGCGCGCGGCGGCAAGGTGGTCCTGATTTCCGACTATGACGGGGTGCAGGCGGCAGGCGAAGGCTGCCTCGCCACCATCACCATGCCCAAAGTCCACCCGCTGATCGCGCCGATGGTCTATGCCGTGCCGGTGCAACTGCTCGCCTATCATGTCGCCGTACTCAAGGGCACCGACGTCGATCAGCCGCGCAACCTGGCAAAGAGCGTCACGGTGGAGTGAGCCGGGCCGCCCCTGCCATCATGATGGCAGGGGTCTTGGCTGCTCGCGCTTCGATCAGCCACCGCCCGGCGAATTATGGCCACCGGCCGGCACCGGGCCGCCGCTTGGCGCGTGGCTGTGGTCGGGATTGCTGTCCCAGTCGATATGATAAAGGTCGAAGCGGCGGTCGCGCAGGTTGCGGACCGTGCCTTCGGCCCGCGCCCAGCTGAGGTCGGCCAGGTTCACGTCCGCCATGGTCAGCGTTTCGACATTCTCGCTCGCCTCGGCTGCGATGCCGTCCCGCGCGAAGGGCAGGTCGCACGGCGTCAGGATCGCGCTCTGGGCATATTGGATGTCCATATTGTCGACGTTCGGCAGATTGCCGACATTGCCCGACATCACGACATAGCATTGATTCTCGATCGCGCGGGCCTGCGCGCAATAGCGCACGCGCATATAGCCCAGGCGCGAGTCGGTGCAGAAGGGGACGAAGATGATGCGCGCCCCCTGATCGACCAGGCGGCGGGCCAGTTCGGGAAATTCGCTGTCATAGCAGATCAGCACGCCGATCGGGCCGCAGTCGGTCTGGATCACGTCGAGCGCGTCGCCGCCCTTGATGTTCCACCAGAAGGCTTCGTTGGGGGTCGGGTGGATCTTTTCCTGGGTGTGGACCGATCCGTCGCGCAGCGCGACATAGGCGATATTCTGGATGTCGCCATCGTCGGCGCGGGTTGGGTGCGACCCGCCGATGATGTTGATATTATATTCCAGCGCCATCCGCGTCAGTTCCTTGGTCAGGCGCGGGGTATAGCCGGTCAGCCGGTCGATCGCTTCGATCGGCGACAGCTTCTTGGTCTCGAACGAGAGCAGGGGCAGGGTGAACAGCTCGGGGAAGACGATGAAGTCCGACCGGTAATCGGCCGCCACGTCGACGAAATATTCGATGTTACGGACGAACTCGTCGAAATCCTTCACCGCGCGCGCCTGGAGCTGGCAGGTGGCGAGGCGGACGCTTTCGACGCCGCGCGGCACCCGCATTTCCGGCGCCTCGTCCGGATCGACATAGGGGTTGCGCCAGACCAGATGCGCGGCATGTCCGTCCGACTGCTTGTCTTCGGGCAGGTAATTTTCCAGCACGCCCAGCGGCTCGAACTGGTTCTTCAACTGGAAGCTGATGACCTGGTCGCGCAGCTTGCCGCTGACCACCTTTTCCAGATAGTCGGCCGGGCTGCCGGCCCGGCGCTTGGCGCGGGCATAGCCGGGCATGCGGCCCGCAATGACGATGCCGTGCAGGTCGAGTTCCTCGGCCAGTTCCTTGCGCTCGTCATAGAGGCGCTGGCCGATGCGCAGTCCGCGCAGCTTGGGATCGACCGCCATTTCATAGCCATAGAGCCATTCGCCCGCGGCGCTGTGACGGGTGCCGAAACCGTTGGCGGTGATTTCCTCCCAGTCATGATGGGAAAAGGCCATCGCCTTGCTGACGCGCATGGTGGCGCAATAGCCCACCACCTTGCTGTCATAGAGGGCGACGAAGCAGCCATTGGGGAAGTTGTTGATCTGGCCGCGGATGGTGGCCAGCGAATAATTGGGCATGCCGGGATAGGCGCGGGCGATCAGCCGCTGGATGCCGCGCACATCGCCGGGCACCGCCGCCCGGACTTCCAGGCGCTTCTTGGCTGTCGTGGTCATTCTTTGCTCCCGTCGCATCAATCCGAAAAGGAAAAGGCGGCGCCGGGATGCGGCGCCGCCTCGTTCCGTTTCCGTATTGAAAGCTTCAGGAAGCGATCAGTTCCGGTAAAAAGCCTTTATCAGGCCCACTTGGCCATTTCGGCTTCCAGATTGACGCGGATCGCCTCGAAGAACTGCTCCGTGGTCATCCAGGCCTGATCCGGGCCGATCAGCAGGGCCAGATCCTTGGTCATCGCGCCGCCTTCGACGGTCTTGATGCAGACCCGCTCCAGCGTCTCGGCGAACTTCACGACGTCCGGCGTGTCGTCGAACTTGCCGCGGAACGACAGGCCCTGGGTCCAGGCGAAGATCGAGGCGATCGGGTTGGTCGAGGTCGCCTTGCCCTGCTGGTGCTGGCGATAGTGGCGGGTGACAGTGCCGTGCGCGGCTTCGGCTTCCACGGTCTTGCCGTCGGGCGACAGCAGGACGGAGGTCATCAGGCCGAGCGAGCCGAAGCCCTGGGCCACGGTGTCCGACTGGACGTCGCCGTCATAATTCTTGCAGGCCCAGACGAACTTGCCGCTCCACTTCAGCGCCGAAGCGACCATGTCGTCGATCAGGCGATGTTCGTAGACGATGCCGGCCGCCTTGAACTTGTCGGCGAATTCGGCGTCGAACACTTCCTGGAACAGATCCTTGAAGCGGCCGTCATAGGCCTTGAGGATGGTGTTCTTGGTCGACAGATAGACGGGCCAGCCGCGGTTCAGGCCATAGTTGAAGCTGGCCTTGGCGAAATCGCGGATCGATTCGTCGAGATTGTACATGCCCATGGCAACGCCGGCGCTGGGGAATTCGAACACTTCATATTCGAGTTCCTCGCCATTGGTGCCGACCCACTTCATGGTCAGCGTGCCGGCGCCGGGCACCTTGAAATCGGTGGCCTTATACTGGTCGCCAAAGGCGTGACGGCCGACGACGATCGGGTCGGTCCAGCCCGGAACCAGGCGGGGGACATTCTTGATGACGATCGGTTCGCGGAACACGACGCCGCCCAGGATGTTGCGGATGGTGCCGTTGGGCGACTTCCACATCTTCTTGAGGCCGAATTCCTCGACGCGCGCTTCGTCGGGGGTGATGGTGGCGCACTTCACGCCGACGCCATATTCCTTGATCGCGTTGGCCGCGTCGATCGTGATCTGGTCGCTGGTCTCGTCGCGCTTCTCGACCGACAGGTCATAATATTTCAGGTCGACGTCGAGATAGGGGAGAATGAGGCGCTCACGGATCCATTCCCAGATGATGCGGGTCATTTCGTCGCCGTCGATTTCCACGACGGGGTTTTTCACCTTGATCTTCGCCATAGCGCCTATTCGCCTTCTTCTCTTGGGTGGAATTATGGGGACGCCCTACGGCCTGCGCCGCCAATGTTCAACCGTCCAGCGCCGGATTTCCGGCCGATCATGCGATGCATGCGCAAGACTGTTGTGCGATGCGCGTTCATGCCGGCAGCCAAGGACGGGGATCGTCGTTGTCAGGATCAATGTCTCCCCCTAAAGACATGCCCATGGAAAATGACGAGATCACGATTGCCGCAGGCGGCAATGTCAAATGGCGCTTCCCCTCGGTCCATCCCGAAGGGGTGAAGTTCGGCGCGATCGCGGCTGCGATCACCGGCCTGTTCTTCGTGATGGGCTGGGAAATCATCGGCTGGCTGATGCTGATGGTCACCATCTGGGTGCTGGCCTTCTTCCGCGATCCGATCCGCGCCGTGCCGCAGGATGAGGGCGCGATCATCGCCCCGGCGGATGGCCTGGTGACCCTGATCCAGCGCGTGCCGCCGCCGCGCGAGATGGCTGGGCCCGATGGCCTGGGCGATCAGCCGCTGATCCGCGTGTCGATCTTCATGAGCGTGTTCGACGTCCATATCAACCGCACCCCGATCGGCGGCACGGTGAAGGCCGTCACCTATATTTCGGGCAAGTTCCTCAACGCCGATCTCGACAAGGCGAGCGAGGATAATGAGCGCCAGCATATCCTGGTCGAGCGTCATGACGGCCTGCGCGTCGGCTTCACCCAGATTGCCGGCCTTGTCGCGCGCCGCATCGTGCCCTTCGTCAAGCCGGGCGACATGGTCGCCGCCGGCCAGCGCATCGGCCTCATCCGCTTTGGCAGCCGTGTCGACGTCTATCTGCCCGCCGGCACCGCGCCGCGCGTGATCCTGGGCCAGCGCACCGTCGCGGGCGAGACGATCCTGGGCCAGATCGGCGATCGCCGCGTGATTGCGGGCATCCAGCAGTGAGGCGGCGTCGCGCCGTTCCGCGCGGGCTGCGGCGCGGCATCACGCTGCGCATGTTGGCGCCCAATGCGGTGACGGCGATGGCGCTGTGCTTCGGCCTCACCGGCGTGCGCTACGGCATTTCGGGCGAGTGGGAGCGGGCGGTATTGTCCATCCTGTTCGCCGGCGTGCTCGACGGACTGGACGGCCGGATCGCCCGGATGCTGCGGGGCGAGAGCCGTTTTGGCGCCGAACTGGATTCGCTTTCCGATTCGATTGCATTCGGCGTCGCGCCGGCGCTGATCCTCTATCTCTGGTCGCTGCATGCCATGCCGAAATTCGGCTGGATCTTCGCGCTTGCCCATGCGCTCTCCTGCGCACTGCGCCTGGCGCGCTTCAACGCCAATATCGATGTCGAGGAGCAGCCGCACAAATCGGCCGGCTTCCTGACCGGCGTGCCGGCGCCCGCGGGTGCTGGCCTCACCTTCGTGCCGCTCTATCTGTGGCTGGTGACGGGCGAAGAGATTTTCCGCGCCTGGTATGTGGTCGCGCCCTGGACCGCGTTCGTGGCCTTCCTGATGATCTCCAGCATCGCCACCTATAGCTGGTCGGCGCTGCGGTTGCGCAAGCGCATTCGGCTGGAACTCATCGCCTTTGTCGGCCTGCTGGCGGCGGCGCTGGCGACCCAACCCTGGTTCACTCTGCTGCTGATCTGTGGCGTCTATGTGCTGCTGATCCCGTTCGGCATCCTGTCCTACGCCAAAGTGCGCAAGCAGCCTGTCGGCTGAGCCGGATGTCCTGTTCAGGCAGCGAGCGCGCTGCCGGGCAAGGCGGGGGCGGACAGGGTAGTGGTGCGGCCCGGCTGGCGAACGCGGTTCCGCGTGATGCGGATATGATAGACGGGCGGGTTCTGGGGAATCGGCTCGAACAGCAAAGCTGCCGCCATCTTCTGATGATAGAGCGCAAACATCCAGGCAATGGTGCCGATCGCCAGCAGGAAGGCGGCGGAGAAAATGGTCGCTGCAACAATGGTGAACATGGCCGCTGACTTTCTATCTTGCCATTTGCACGCTTAGGCTCACTATGTCGGTGCAAACGGGCGTTTAGACTGTTTGTTCCATCTGTTCACTTTATGTTCTCATATTGAGAGCGAGTCAACCCCTTGCGCAACGGGGTTTTGGGCGTTAAAGGCGCGCCCATTCCACATGGGAATCGACATATCCGGTGCCGGACGGGTCTTTGAGACCATCCAAGGTTCCTGATTCCCAGAGGTAGCAACCGGAAGGAGAAATGATTATGGCGACCCCCGTCGTCACCATGCAGCAATTGATCGAGGCTGGCGCCCACTTCGGCCACCAGACCCACCGCTGGAACCCGCGGATGAAGCCGTACATCTTCGGCGACCGCAACGGCATCCACATCCTTGACCTGTCGCAGACCGTGCCGCTCTTCGCGCGCGCCCTCGACTTCGTGTCGGCCACCGTCGCCGGCGGCGGCAAGGTTCTGTTCGTCGGCACCAAGCGCCAGGCCCAGGATCCGATCGCCGAAGCCGCCCGCAAGTCGGGTCAGCACTTCGTCAACCATCGCTGGCTGGGCGGCATGCTCACCAACTGGAAGACCATCTCGGGCTCGATCAAGCGCCTGAAGACCCTCGAAGAGAAGCTGTCGGGCGATACCCACGGCTTCACCAAGAAGGAAGTCCTCCAGATGACCCGCGAGCGCGAGAAGCTGGAACTGTCGCTGGGCGGCATTCGCGACATGAACGGCATCCCCGATGTCATGTTCGTGATCGACGCCAACAAGGAAGAGCTGGCGATCAAGGAAGCCAACACCCTGGGTATCCCGGTTGTCGCCATCCTCGACTCGAACGTCTCGCCCGACGGCATCGCCTTCCCGGTTCCGGCGAACGATGACGCCAGCCGCGCCATCCGCCTCTACTGCGACGCCGTTGCCGCCGCCGCCACCAAGGGCAACCGTGGTGCGCAGCAGGCTTCGGGCATCGACCTGGGCGCTCTGGATGAGCCCGAGGCCGAAGAGGTCGTCGCGCAGGCCTGATCCGCGGTCTTCGAACTGCAAGAATGACAGGCTAGGGCGCGGTCCATTACGGAACGCGCCCTAGTGCTTATCTGATTAAACCCCTTTTGATTTAGGAGCCTCAACATGGCCGAGATTACCGCTGCCGCCGTCAAGGAACTGCGCGACCGTTCGGGCGCGGGCATGATGGATTGCAAGAAGGCCCTCACCGAAGCCAATGGCGACATCGAAGCGGCGACCGACTGGCTGCGCGCCAAGGGTCTGGCTGCTGCCCAGAAGAAGTCGAGCCGCACCGCTGCTGAAGGTCTGGTCGGCGTTGCCGTCGCCGGCACCAAGGGTGTTGCCGTCGAAGTGAACAGCGAAACCGACTTCGTTGCCAAGAACGACCAGTTCCAGGACTTCGTTCGCACCGTGTCGACCGTTGCGCTGGAATCGGGCGCGGCTGACGCCGAAGCCCTGTCGGCCCAGCCGCACCCCGCCGGCGGCACCATCGCCGAAAAGCTGGTCGCCAACATCGCCACCATCGGTGAAAACCAGAATCTGCGTCGCGTCGCCCATGTCGAAGTGACCGAAGGCGTCGTCGTGCCCTACGTGCACAACGCTGCTGCGCCGGGCCTCGGCAAGATCGGCGTGCTCGTCGCGCTCGAAGGCGATGCCCCCGCCGACGTTCTGGAGCCGCTGGGCAAGCAGCTGGCCATGCACATCGCCGCTGCCTTCCCGCTGGCCCTGTCGGCCGACGACATCGATCCGGCCCTGCTGGAGCGTGAGCGCGCGATCGCCGCTGAAAAGGCTGCCGAATCGGGCAAGCCCGCCGAAATCGTCGCCAAGATGGTCGACGGCGCGGTCGCCAAGTTCGCCAAGGAGCAGGCCCTGCTCTCGCAGCTGTTCGTGATGGACAACAAGACCCCGATCGCCGACGTCGTCGCCAAGGCGGCCAAGGATGCCGGCAAGTCGATCTCGCTCAAGTCCTATGTCCGCTTCCAGCTGGGCGAAGGCATCGAGAAGGAAGTCAGCGACTTCGCCGCCGAAGTGGCTGCTGCCGCCGGCGCCTGATCGCCGATCGAGCGACAAGCAAAGGGAAGAGGGCGTCCTGCGGGGCGCCCTTTTTCTATGAGAGCGTGGTGCGTTTGTCGGTCGGCGCCGGTCGGGCCGGGCGCCATCGGTGCCGCTTTCTCCATGAAGAGGCTGGAGCGCACGACAAACGCCCCTTGGCATCGCGCTTTACCGCCTCTAATGTCCCGGCCGCTTCCCCTGCCAACCATCAAGGATTCTTGCCCCACATGACCCGGCCAGCCTTCAAACGCATCCTGCTGAAATTGTCGGGCGAGGTGCTGATGGGGTCCGGCCAGTTCGGCATCGATCCCGAGACCGTCGATCGCGTTGCTGGCGAAATCGCCGCCGCGAAGGATGCGGGCTTCGAACTGTGCGTGGTCGTGGGTGGCGGCAACATTTTCCGCGGCCTTGCCGGCGCGGCCAAGGGCTTCGACCGCACCAGCGCCGACTATATGGGCATGCTGGCGACCGTGATGAACGCGCTGGCGGTGCAGAATGCGCTGGAAAAGATCGGCTGCGACACCCGCGTCCAGTCGGCCATTCCGATGGCGTCGGTGTGCGAACCCTATATCCGTCGCAAGGCCGTGCGCCATATGGAGAAGGGCCGGATCGTGATCTTCGCGGCGGGCACCGGCAATCCCTTCTTCACCACTGATACCACGGCGGCCCTGCGCGCAGCGGAAATGAACTGCGACGCGCTGTTCAAGGGCACCAGTGTCGATGGCATCTATGATGCCGATCCCAAGAAGGTGGCGGATGCCACCCGCTATGAGGCGATCAGCTTCGACCAGGTGCTGACCGACAATCTCAAGGTCATGGACGCCAGCGCGATCGCGCTGTGCCGTGAAAATCATATTCCCATCGTCGTCTTCAACATCCGCGAGGAAGGCAACCTGGCCAAGGTGCTGGCGGGTGAAGGCACCGCGACGATCGTGCAAAATCAGGAGCGCTAATAATGGCCCAGTATAACAAGTCCGACCTCGAACGCCGCATGGCCGGCGCAATCGAAGCGTTGAAGGGCGATCTCACCGGTCTGCGCACCGGCCGCGCCAATGTGCAACTGCTCGATCCCGTCATGGTCACCGTCTATGGCGCCAACATGCCACTGAACCAGGTCGCCACCGTGTCGGCGCCCGAGCCGCGCATGCTGTCGGTCCAGGTGTGGGACAAGGCCAATGTCGGCCCCTGCGACAAGGCGATCCGCTCGGCGGGCCTCGGCCTCAACCCGATCGTCGACGGCCAGACGCTGCGCCTGCCGATCCCGGACCTGACCGAGGAACGCCGCAAGGAACTGGCCAAGCTCGCCAGCAAATATGCCGAAGGCGCGCGCGTCGCCGTCCGCAACGTCCGTCGCGACGGTATGGACAGCCTGAAGACCGACGAGAAGAAGGGCGAGATCAGCGAAGACGAGCGCAAGCGTCTGGAAACCGAAGTCCAGAAGCTGACCGACGCCACCATCGTGGATATCGACGCGGCCGCTTCGGCCAAGGAAAAGGAAATCCTCGGCCAGTAAGCCGGGGCTTTTCTTTCGCGGCCAAAGCACGCATTCCTATCTGATGGCCACACAAGCCAAGCCCGATCTTACCAGCGCTGCGCCTGCCCATGGTGCGCGTCATGTCGCCATCATCATGGACGGCAATGGCCGCTGGGCGAAGAAGCGGCTGTTGCCGCGCATCGCCGGCCATCGCGCCGGGGTGGAGGCGGTGCGCCGCGTCGCCCGCGCGGCGCAGGATATGGGCCTTGAATGCCTGACGCTCTACGCTTTCTCCTCGGAGAACTGGAAGCGTCCGGCGACCGAGGTGTCCGACCTGATGGGCCTGCTGCGCCATTTCATCCAGTCGGATATCGACGAGTTTCATGCCAATGGCGTGCGGCTGCGGGTGATCGGCAACTACAAGGCGCTGGAGCCTGGCCTGGTCGAACTGATCGAAAGCGCGATGGCGCGCACCGCCGCCAATACTGGCCCGGTGATCGCGATCGCGCTCAACTATGGCGCGCAGGACGAGATGGTGCGCGCGGCGCAGCGTCTGGCGCAGCGGGTGGCGAGCGGTGAATTGTCGGCCGAGAATATCGGCATCGAGGCGATCGATGCCGAACTCTACACCGCCGATCTGCCGCCGCTCGACCTGCTGATCCGCACCTCGGGCGAACAGCGGCTCAGCAATTTCATGCTGTGGCAGGCGGCTTATGCCGAACTCTATTTTACCGATATGCTCTGGCCCGATTTCGATGGCCGGGCATTGGCGCAGGCGCTCGACGCCTTCCGCATGAGGGACCGCCGTTTCGGCGGACTGTGAGTAACATGTCGAGTGAATTGCGGACCCGCACGATCGTTGGCCTTGGCCTGATCGCCATGGCTGTGGGCGCGCTGGTCTTTGGCGGCTTCGTCTTCTGGATGCTGCTGTCGATCGCCGGTGTGCTGATGATGGGCGAATGGGGCATGCTGACCGGCGCCTCGTCCGATCAGCGCAAGATGGCGATGTATGCCGTCTCGGTGCCGCTGGCGATCCTTTGCCCGGTGGCGGCGGGCGTGTCCTGGCTCGGCTTCGGCCTGATGATGGCCTCCTTCTTCTTCGTGCTGATCACCAGCCGCGCGATCAAGCTGGCGCTCGGCATTCTCTATATCTGCCTGCCGGTGATGGCGCTGCTGTTCCTGCGCGGGCAGGCGCCCGACAGCCATGGCCTGCTGCTCGCCTTCTGGGCGCTGGGCCTTGTCTGGGCCACCGATATCGGCGCCTATTTTGCCGGCCGTTCGATCGGCGGGCCCAAGCTGGCGCCGCGGGTCAGCCCGTCCAAGACCTGGTCGGGCTTGGGTGGCGGCGTGCTGGCGGCCCTGCTCACCGGCTTCCTTCTCTATCGTTTTGCCGACCTGCCGATCCAGCTGGCGGCGGCAAGCGGCCTGCTCGCGGTTGCGGCACAGCTTGGCGATCTGCTCGAAAGCGCGATGAAGCGCCGCGCCGGCGTCAAGGACAGCAGCAATCTTCTGCCCGGTCATGGCGGGGTGATGGACCGGCTCGATGGCGTGGTGGCGGCCGCGCCGCTTGCCGCCTTGCTCTATCTGGTCCTGGCGGGCGCCTGATGCGGAGCGTTTCCGTCTTCGGCGCCACCGGATCGGTCGGCATGTCGACGCTGGACCTGATCCAGCGCGAGCCCGATGCCTATGAGGCCATTGCCCTGACCGCCAATCGCGATGTCGCTGGCCTCGCCGCCGCCGCGCGCGCGGTCGGTGCGAAGATCGCCGTGGTCGCGGACGAAGCCCAATATGGCGCGCTCAAGGATGCGCTCGCCGGATCGGGTGTCGAGGCGGCGGCGGGTGAGGGCGCGCTGGTCGATGCCGCGGCGGCGGGTGCCGACTGGACCATGGCCGCGATCGTCGGCTGCGCGGGCCTCAAGCCCACCATCGCTGCGCTGCAGGCTGGCGGCACGGTGGCGCTGGCCAACAAGGAGTCGCTGGTGTCGGCCGGCGCGCTGATGATGCAGGCGGCGACCGCTTCGGGCGCGACGCTGCTGCCGGTGGACAGCGAGCATAATGCGATTTTCCAGTGCCTGGCCGGCAGCAGCCTGGGCGATGTCGCCCGCATCATCCTGACCGCGAGCGGCGGGCCGTTCCGCGCCCTGGGTTATGAGGATATGCGCGCCATCACGCCGGCGCAGGCCGTGGCGCATCCCAACTGGTCGATGGGCGCGAAGATCAGCGTCGACAGCGCGACGATGATGAACAAGGGGCTGGAACTGATCGAGGCGGCCCATCTCTTCCCGGTCGGGCTCGACCGGATCGAGATATTGGTCCACCCGCAATCGGTCATCCATTCGATGGTCGAATATCGCGACCGGTCCACTTTGGCACAGCTCGGCTCGCCCGACATGCGCATCCCGATCGCCCATGCATTGGCCTGGCCGGCGCGGATCGCCACGCCTTGCCAGCCACTTGATCTGGCCCGGATCGGCCGTCTGGACTTTGAAGCGCCCGACGACCGGCGTTTCCCCGCGCTGCGCCTGGCGCGCGCGGCGGCGCAGGCCGGCGACGCATCGGCCGCCATCCTCAACGCCGCCAACGAGGTCGCCGTGGCGGCCTTTCTGGCCGGCCGCATCGGCTTCCTTGATATCGCCATGATTGTGGAGGATGTTCTCAACCGCTATAGCGCGCCGATGCCAGCCTGCATGGATGATGTCCTGCACGCCGACGCAACGGCACGGGTTATGGCGGGTGATGTGATGGAAAGATTGACGGTTTGATCCACAATCCCGGTTTCCTGTTGACCATCTTGGCTTTCGTGGCGGTCATCGGGCCGCTCGTCTTCGTGCATGAACTGGGTCATTATCTGGTCGGACGCTGGTGCGGGGTGAAGGCGGAGGCCTTCTCGATCGGCTTCGGCCCGGAAATCGCCGCCTGGGTGGACAGGCGCGGCACGCGCTGGCGGCTCGCGGCGCTGCCGCTGGGTGGCTATGTCCGCTTCAAGGGCGACATGAACGCGGCCAGCCAGATCGATCCCAAATGGCTGGAAATGTCGGCGCAGGATCGCGCCGAAAGCTTCCCGGCCAAGCCGTTGTGGCAACGCGCGGCGATCGTCGCCGCCGGCCCGGCGATCAATTTCCTCTTCGCCATCCTGATCCTGGCCGCCTTCGCCTTCCTGCACGGTGAAAGCCGGACCCCGGCGGTCGCCGGCATGGTCCAGCCCGGCAGCGCCGCTGCCATGGCCGGCATCCAGCCGGGCGATCGCATTGTCTCGCTCAACGGCCGGGCGATGAGCACCTTCGACGATATCCGCCTTTATGCCCAGATCCGTCCCGGCGAACCGGTGACGATCCTGCTCGACCGCAAGGGGCAGGTGATCGAGAAGCAGGGCCATGTCGGCGCGGTCAGCGAAGATGACGGCTTTGGCAACAAGTTCCGCATCGGACGTCTGGGCATCGCGCCGGGCGAACCGGTGATCGAACCGGTCAGCCTGCTGCGCGCCCCCGTGGTGGCGATCGAGCGCACCGGCCAGATCATCCGCACCATGGTGGAGACGCTGGGCCAGGTGATCGGCGGCGATCGTTCGGTCAAGGAACTGGGCGGGCCGCTCAAGATCGCGCAGGTATCGGGGCAGGCGGCGACGCTGGGGCTGGAGAGCTTCATCTTCTTCATCGCCCTCATCTCGATTAACTTGGGGTTCATCAACCTCTTGCCAATTCCCATACTGGATGGCGGTCATCTGCTTTTCTATGGGGTGGAGGCAGTGCAGCGGCGGCCGGTGAGCCCGCAGGTGCAGGATTGGGCCTATCGGTCGGGTCTGGCGCTGCTGATGACGGTCATGTTGCTGGTGACCTTCAACGATTTGTCGTCTTTCGGATTGTGGGAGCGGCTGTCCGGCTTGATCGGCTGAGCCGCATCGGGCAGGGAAGGCGCGGTTCGGCGCCGTCTATTTCTGGCGAAACAGTTTTTTACTTTTTTGAGGTGAGCGGGTGACAGCGATGAACAGCAGCAAGGGCCAGCGTCCGATCATCGCGGCCCTGTTGGCCACGACGATGATTGCGGGCCTGTCGGCCGTGCCGGCGATGGCCCAGAATGCGGCCCCGGCAGCACCGGCGGCTGCGCCGATCGCGGCGTCCACGGCCAATACGTCCGAAGGCACGATCCGCAGCATCACCGTGACCGGCACCCAGCGTCTGGAGCAGGACACGGTCATGTCCTACACCAAGCTGCGCGTGGGCCAGGCCTTCAGCCAGGAATCGCTCGATCAGGCGCTGCGCGACCTGTATGAGACCGAACTCTTCGCCGACGTCCAGATCCGCAACGATGGCGGCGCGCTGACCGTCGAGGTGAAGGAAAACCCCGTCATCAACCGTATCGTCCTTGAAGGTAATAAGCGCCTGAAGGACGACAAGATCCGTCCCGAAATAAAACTGGCGCCGCGCCAAATCTATACCCGCTCCAAGGTCCGCGCCGACGTCGCCCGCATCGTCGAGCTGTATCGCCGCCAGGGCCGCTTTGCCGCGACGATCGAGCCCAAGATGGTCCAGCTGGACCAGAACCGCGTCGACATCGTGTTCGAAATCTCGGAAGGGCCCAAGTCCAAGGTCCGCCAGATCAACATCATCGGCAACGAGAAGTTCAAGGACGGCGAACTGCGCGGCCAGATGGTGACCAAGCAGTCGCGTTGGTTCCGCATCTTCTCGTCGGGCACCAGCTATGACCCGGATCGCCTGGCCTATGACCAGCAGAAGCTGCGCCAATTCTACCTGACCGAAGGCTATGCCGATTTCCGCGTGATCTCGGCCGTCGCGGAACTGACGCCTGACAAGCAGGACTTCATCATCACTTATGTGGTCGAGGAAGGGGATCGCTACAAGTTCGGCGACGTGAAGGTCGAGAGCGACATTCGCGACCTGTCGGGCGATGCGCTGACCCGCCGCCTGCCGATGAAGAAGGGCGACTGGTACAACGCCAAGCAGGTCGAGGACACGGTCGACACGCTGAGCGAAACCGCCGGCCTGTTCGGCTATGCCTTCGCCCAGGTCGAACCCGACTTCAACCGGTCGAAGGACGACCTGACGATGGGGATCAATTTCCGCATCGCCAACGCCCCGCGCGTCTATGTCGAGCGCGTCGACATCAACGGCAACACGCTGACCCAGGACAAGGTCGTCCGCCGCGAGTTCCGCCTGGCCGAAGGCGACGCCTTCAACAGCTTCCTCGTCAAGCGCTCGAAGGACCGTATCAACTCGCTCGGCTTCTTCCAGGAGAAGCTGGACATCGAGCAGAAGCCCGGCTCGGCGCCCGACCGCATCGTGCTGGAAACCAACGTCCAGGAAAAGTCGACCGGCGAACTCTCGCTCTCGGCCGGCTACTCCTCGCTCGAACGCTTCATCATCTCGGCGTCGATCACCCAGCGCAACTTCCGCGGCAAGGGCCAGGAACTGCGCACCTCGGTCAATTATTCGGCTTATTCCAAGTCGGTCGAAGTGGGCTTCACCGAGCCTTACTTCATGGACAAGAATATCGCGCTGGGCGGCGACATCTATCGCCGCGACCTCAACAGCTTCCGTTATCTCAGCAATAACGACCGCGACACCACCTATGAACAGACCACGACCGGCTTCCAGCTGCGGGCCGGCGTGCCGATCACCGAATATGTGTCGCTGGCGCTGCGCTACACGCTGAACTTCGACGACGTGACGCTGGACAAGGACACCTATTATACCGACGGCGTCTGCGACCCGCTGCTGGCCGGCCGCTATCTCTGCGATGCCATCGGCAAGCGCACGACCTCGTCGATCGGCTACTCGCTGATCTATGATACCCGTGACAACCGCATCCGTCCGACCCGTGGCCAGACCGTCACGCTCAGCCAGGACTTTGCCGGCCTGGGCGGCGACGTCCGCTACATCCGCACCCGCGCCAATGCCGCCAAATATTGGGGCCTGGGCGGCGGCTTCATCTTCTCGCTGTCGGGCGAAGGCGGCTATATCCACAGCCTCCAGGGCACGCGCTATGACGCCACCGGCGCCGAAGTCGACCCGATCCGCCTGACCGACCGCTTCTTCCTGGGCGAACCGCAGATGCGCGGCTTCGACATTCGCGGCGTTGGTCCGCGCGTGAAGCGCTATTATCTGGTTTCGCAGACCAATGATGACGGTTCCACCAGCTATGTCCGCCAGACCGGCAACAATAATGTGTCGGATGACGCGCTGGGTGGCCGCGTCTATTATATGGCCCGCGCCGAAATGGAGATTCCGCTGGGTTCGGGTGCCCGTGAAATGGGCCTGCGTCCGTCGATCTTCGCGGATGTCGGCGCCGTTGCCGGCCTGAAGAATCCGGGCACCATCAACTTTGCGGGCTATTGCTCCGACTCCACCGGTTCGCTGAGCACCGTCCGTGCGACCGGCACGGCGGCCAGCCCGGTCTGCCCTGTTGGCTATGACACCAAGAGCGGCATGTTCGAGGAAGATTATCTGGGCGACACGCTGAAACCGCGTCTGTCCGTGGGCTTCGGTGTCAACTGGAACTCGCCCTTCGGGCCGTTCCGCATCGACATCGCCAAGGCCCTGCTCAAGGAACCAGGGGACGACAACAAACTCATCACCTTCAACGTAGGGACTCAATTCTGATGAAGACGTTTATCAAGGCTCTGGCGCTCGGTATCGCGCCTGTCACCGCCATCGCTCTGACCGCCGCGCCGGCCGCTGCCCAGTCGAAGCAGGGCATCGCCGTCGTCGATCTGCAGCGCGCGGTTGCCACCAGCGCGGCCTATTCGACCGCCCGCACCCAGATCCAGACGACCTACAAGGCGCAGATCGACAGCTTCACCGCGCGCAAGACCGCGATCGACACCGATCTCAAGACCAAGGGCGACGCCCTGCAGGCCGCGTTGAAGGCGGCCGGCGGCAAGCCGACCCCGGCGATCGAAACCCAGTATCAGCAGTTCCAGCAGTCGCAGCAGACCGCGCAGGCCGAACTGCAGCGCCTGGGTCAGCCGATCGCGCTCGCCAACGCCTATGTCGAGGAACAGATCACCGCGAAGCTGTCGGACGCGCTGAAGGCCGCCATGACCAAGGCGAAGGTCGACCTGGTCCTGTCGCCCGACGCGACCGTGTCCTATCAGCCGACCGTCGACATCACGGCCGCGGTCGTGACCGAACTCAACACGCTGGTGCCCAGCGTCGGCATCACCCCGCCCGCCGGCTGGCAGCCGGGCGGTCGTCAGGGCCAGGCTGCGGCCCCGGCCGCTGCCGCTCCGGCCCCCGCCAACCCGGCGCAGGCGCCCAAGTCGCGCTGATAAGATGACCGGAGAGGTTGATAACAAGGAAGCCCGTGGCCCGATGGATATCCGTCGGGTCATGGCTGCCCTGCCGCATCGCTACCCGATGCTGCTGGTTGACCGCGTGGCGTCGCTGGTGCCGAGCCAGTCGATCCACGCGATCAAGGCGGTGTCGATGAACGAGCCCTTCTTCCAGGGGCATTTCCCCGGCCGGCCGATCATGCCGGGCGTGCTGATCGTCGAGGCCATGGCCCAGGCGGCCGGCGTGCTGGTGGTCGATTCGCTGGGGCTCGCGGATTCGGGCAAGCTCGTCTATTTCATGAGCATCGACGGCGCGAAGTTCCGGACCCCTGTGGAGCCGGGCTGCCTGCTCGACCTGCATGTCGAAGTGACGCAGATGCGCGGCGCGGTCTGCAAGTTCGCCGGCCGTGCGCTGATCGACGGCAAGCTGGCGGCGGAAGCCAATTTCGTCGCGATGATCGCCGATCCGCCCAAGGACTGAGCGAAGGCACATCCTTTTCCTTGCTTTGGCGCGCCGAAAACGCTAACGGCGCGCCTTCGCATTTTATCGCATCCATAGCCGGTCGGAACCGGCACACACACGGAGCAAGACGCCATGAAGGCCGATACCCACCCCGATTACCACTTCATCACCGTCCAGATGACCGACGGCACCACCTTCCAGACCCGCTCGACCTGGGGCAAGGAAGGCGACACGATGGCGCTCGACATCGACCCCAAGTCGCACCCGGCCTGGACCGGTGGCAACCGCCAGCTGGACACCGGTGGCCAGGTTGCGCGCTTCAACAAGCGCTTTGGCGGCCTGACGCTGAAGAAGTAATCGGCCTTTCACAGGCACGATATCGAAAGGGCGCCCCACCGGGCGCCCTTTTTTTGTGCCTGGACGCGATGCGCACGGCACAAAAAAAGGGCCTCCAGCTAAAAGCTGGAGGCCGAGGTTCAGGGGAGGATCAGCGGCGACAGAGGGGGATCTGCAAGGGGATGCCGCTGACAAGGAATGATCTAGCCCGCAAATGCTGCGGGCGAATGTCCCAATTATTACCGAGGCCGATCGGTGCTGAAATGTCGGGGCAAGGCTATATTTCTCCCCTCCCTGGGAGGGCGGGGCGGTAATTGCCTGCTGTGTAATAGGCCCTCGTCAGGCGCCGGCGCGGTCCGCGTCGAGGAACGCCGCCACATCGTCCAGCACCACATCCTTCGACAGGAAGGTCTGGCCGATGCCGCGCGCCAGCAGGAAGGGCAGGGTGCCCGCCGCCATCTTCTTGTCGTGCAGCATATGCGCCACCAGCGCCGCGCCGTCGGCCTTTACATGGGCGCTGGCCAGGTCATGGGGCAGGCCGATCGCCTTCAGATGCGCGGTCACCCGTTCCGCATCCTGCGCACTGCACAGGCCAAGGCGCGCCGAATAGCGGAAGGCGAGCGCCATGCCGGCGGCCACACCCTCACCATGGAGCAGCGTGTCGGAAAAGCCGGTATCGGCCTCCAGTGCGTGGCCGAAAGTATGGCCAAGGTTCAGCAGTGCCCGGCGGCCGGTCGTCTCGCGCTCGTCATCGGCCACGATCGCCGCCTTTGCGCGCACGCTGCGCTCGATCGCATAGGTGCGGGCTTCCGCGTCGCCGGCCAGCAGCCGGTCGGCATTGGCCTCGCACCAGGTAAAGAAGTCGGAATCGTCGATCAGGCCATATTTGACCACCTCGGCATAGCCGGCGCGGGTTTCGCGCAGCGGCAGGCTGTCGAGCACCGACGGGTCGATCAGCACCAGGCTGGGCTGGTAGAAGCTGCCGATCAGATTCTTGCCGGCGCGCGCGTTGATCGCGGTCTTGCCGCCGACCGAGCTGTCGACCTGCGCCAGCAGGGTGGTGGGCAGCTGCACGAAATGGCAGCCGCGCTTCAGGATGGACGAGGCAAAGCCGACCAGGTCGCCGATCACGCCGCCGCCCAGCGCGATCACATGGTCGCCGCGCTCGATCTCCAGCGCCAGCAGCGCGTCGAGCAGTTCCTCCAGATGGCGCCAGCTCTTGGTCTGTTCGCCCGCCGGCAGGATGATCGGTTCGATGACGATATTGGCCCGGCGCAGGCTGGCGTCGAGCCGGGGGAGTTGTGCCGCGGCGACATGGGTGTCGGTGACCACGACCAGCCGCCCGCCACGGGCATAGCGCGCCAGATGGTCGGCCGCACGGTCGAGCGCGCCCTGTTCGATGACGATGTCATAGCTGCGTGTGCCCAGCGCGACGGGGACTAGTGCCATGCGGATAGCTGCTCCAGGATGCGGTCGACGGCGACCTCGTGCGGCGCGGCGATGCTCTTCACATGGATCGGCGCCAGCGCGTAGATGGGGTTGCGGACCGCCGCCAGCTCGGTCAGCACGATGCGCGGGTCGCGATCCTTCAGTAGCGGGCGCCCTTCACGGCGCGACACGCGATCGACCAGCACCTCGATATCGGCATCCAGCCAGATGGTGGTGGCATGGTCCAGGATCAGCGCACGGGTCTCGTCCTGCATGAAGGCGCCGCCGCCGGTCGCGATCACCTTGGGCACGCCGTCCATCAGCCGGGCGATCACCCGGCGCTCGCCATCGCGGAAATGGGCCTCGCCATAGCGGGCGAATATCTCGCTCACGCTCATGCCCGCAGCCCGCTCAATCTCTTCATCGGCATCGACGAAGCTCAGGCCCAGGCGCGCGGCAAGGCGCCGGCCGACGGTGGATTTGCCCACGCCCATCATGCCGATCAGCACGATCGGGCCGCGCTTGGCGTTGCTCTCCGGGAATTTGCTGTTTCGCTGCATGGCGAGGGGGGCTATACAGCCAGCCGTCGCTGAGGCAAACGCAACTTTCCCCTGTCGTCCGGCAAACATCGCCGGGCCAGCCGCAGAAGAGACCATGAAGAATAATCGTTCCCTGAGCAGTTTCGAAGGCGGTTCGCGCCGTCGCACCCGTCTGCCGATCCTTCCGATCGCGGCGGTGTTGGTTCTTGTCCTGCTGATCGGCGTGCTCTGGTCGCGCGGTGGCGAACAGCCGCAACAGCCCGTCGAGAAGGTCATCCCGGCCGAGAAACTGGGTCAGTAAGCCGCATGAGCCGCCTGCGGGGGAATGCGAAATGGGCGCTGGGCAGCTTTGCGCTCGCCCTGGCGCTGCCGGTCGTCGCGCAGCAGGCGCCCGAATCGCTGCTGCCGCCCGGCTTTGGTGATCCGGCCCCGGCGCCGACCCCCACGCCCGCGCAGCCGGCCCGTCCGGCATCGCCCGCACCGGTCGTCCCGACCGTGCCGGTCACGCCGTCGCCGTCTGGCGAAATCGTCCAGCCGCTCGACCTGTCGGTCGCCAATGCGGTGGACAATGCCGCCGAGGCGATGAGCGCGGACGAACTGGCCGCCGAAAAGGCCAAATATGACCTGCCGCAGAGCGCCCGCCGCTCACTCGACCGCATCGGCCCGCTGACGCCGGCCACGCGCGGCATGGAACCCGACGCCTTCGGCGCGGAATATGGCCCCTATCTCGCCACGCTGATGAAGCAGACCCATGCGCCGATCCTGTCGCGCTGGGCCTCCATCCTGCTGCGGCGCGCGCTGCTTAGCGCCACCGACACGCCGCGCGGCATCAATGGCGCCGACTGGGCGGCCGAGCGCGCCTGGCTGCTGCTGCGCATGGGCGAGGCGGACAGCGCCCGGCTGCTGGTGCAGAGCGTCGATCCCGACAAATATACGCCGCGTCTCTACGCGATCGCGATGCAGACCTATCTGGCGACTGCCGATCCGGCGGGCCTGTGCCCGCTGTCGGCGGGCGCGCTGCGCACCAGCAAGGAACCGGGCTGGGACATGACGCGGGCGATCTGCCCTGCGCTGTCGGGGGATCAGGGTTCGGCCAGCGCTGCACTCAATCAGGCCCAGCGCAAGGGCGTGGTGCGCGGCATCGATTATCGCTTGGCCGAAAAGATGGTCGGCGCGGGCTTCAATGCGCGTCGTTCGGTCAAGATCGAATGGGACGGCGTCGATGGCCTCACCGCTTGGCGCTATGGCCTGGCGACGGCGCTCAACGTGCCGATCCCCGACGACATGTTCGGTAGCGTCGGCCCGCACGTCCGCGCCTGGGAAGCCCGCGCGCCGGCCCTGACCGCCGTGCGTCGCCTGCCGGGCAGCGAAGTCGCGGCGCGACTGGGCGTCTTCTCCAGCGAGGCGCTGGTCAATTTCTATGCCGAGCTGGGTAGCGAAGGCGATCTTGCGTCCGATCTGGCCGATCGCGTCGATGCGCTGCGCAATGCCTATTCCGGCCCGACTGCGGGTGCCCGCATCCAGGCGATGCAGACGCTGTGGCGCGACAATGGCGCGCCCGACTATGTCGGCCTGATCGCCACGGCCCGCGCTGCCGCTGCGCTGCCCGTGTCGCAGGCCGATGCGCGCGATGCCGCCAATCTGGTCGCGGCGATGCTGACAGCCGGCTATGATCGCAATGCGGCCCGCTGGGCGCAGGCCATCGGCCAGATCGATGGCGATGGCGCGCAGGATTTCTGGGCCTTGCTCGCGGTCGGTGCCCCCAGCACGGTGGTCGACAGCGGCAGCAGCCGCATCTCCAGCTATGTCGGCGATGCCGGCCCTGAGAAGGGACGGATGCTGATCGCCGCACTGGCGGGCCTGTCGCGTCTGTCGGCCAATGATGCGGCCGCGCTGGCGCAGGATAATGGCTTCACCCTGGCCGCCAACAGCCGCTGGGCGCGGGCGATCGACGCCGCGTCGCAGCGGGGCGAGAAGGCGACCGTGGCGCTGCTCGCTGCCGTCGGCATGCAGGGGCGCGACTGGCATCGCCTGCCGGCCGGCCATCTCTATCATGTGGTGGCGGCGCTGCATCGCGTCGGGCTGGACCCGGAGGCGCGGATGATCGCGGCCGAGGCCCTGACCCGGCTGTCCTGACCCGGTCCGGGGCGATGAATGATGATGCCGTCCTGATCGACCGCTTCCTCGAAATGATGGCGGCGGAACGGGGCGCGTCGCGCAACACGCTGCTCGCCTATCGCACCGACCTTCAGGGCGCGGGCGAGATTGTCGGCGGGCTTGCCGCCGCCAGCCAGGATGCGCTTGGCCGTCTTGCTGGCGAATGGGCGCCGCTCGCAGCCTCCACCGTGGCGCGCAAGGCATCCGCGATGCGTGCCTTCTACGCCTTTCTGGAGGAGGAGGGGCTGCGCGCCGACAATCCCGGTGCGGTGCTGCCGCGTCCGGTCACGCGAAGGCCACTGCCCAAGATCTTGTCGTCGCAGGAGGTCGATTCGCTCTTTGCCCTGATCGCGCAGCGGGTGGAGACGGACCATCCCGCGCCGCTCGACCTGCGGCTCTCGGCGCTGATCGAACTTCTCTATGGTTCGGGCCTGCGCGCGACCGAACTGGTCTCGCTGCCGCGCAAGGCACTGGCCGTCGATCGCCCCTTCCTCATCATCAGGGGCAAGGGTGCGCGCGAACGGCTGGTGCCGATCTCCGACCGCGCCCGTGCCGCCGTCGCGACCTGGCTCACCCATGTGCCGGCGGACAGCCCCTGGCTTTTCCCCTCGGGCAAGAGCCATGTCAGCCGCATCCGCCTCTATCAGCTGGTGAAGCAACTGGCCGCGGCGGCCGGCATCGCGCCCGAACGGGTCAGCCCCCATGTGCTGCGCCACGCCTTTGCCACCCATTTGCTGGAGGGCGGGGCGGATCTGCGCGCGCTGCAATCGATGCTGGGCCATGCCGATATCGGCACGACGCAAATCTACACCCATGTCGACAGCCGCCGGCTGGTCGAACTGGTCAACAGTCGGCACCCGCTGGCCGGCATGCAAGCCAGGATCGCGCATCCCCGCGTTGACGGCGACGCGTCCGCGCCTTAACGCCATCCGCCATGGTAAGCTTTCTCGAATTTGAAAAGCCGGTCGCAGAGCTGGAAGCCCGCATCATCGAACTGCGCCAGACGGCCTCCGTCGGCGACATCGACATCAGTGGCGAGATCAACACGCTGGAACAGCGTGCCGACAAGATGCTGTCGGACATCTATGCCAAGCTGACGCCCTGGCAGAAGACGCAGGTGGCCCGCCACCCGGAACGCCCGCACTTCAAGGATTATGTCGCGGGCATGTTCGACAATTTCATGCCGCTGGCCGGCGACCGCGCCTTTGCCGACGATCAGGCGATCATCGGCGGTTTCGCGACGCTGGGCGAGCGCAAGGTCATGGTCATCGGCCATGAAAAGGGCGACGACACCGCCAGCCGCGTCCGCCACAATTTCGGCATGGCCAAGCCCGAAGGCTATCGCAAGGCGATCCGCCTGATGGAACTGGCTGATCGTTTCGGCCTGCCGGTCGTCACGCTGGTCGACACCTCGGGCGCCTTTCCCGGCGTCCAGGCCGAAGAACGCGGCCAGGCCGAAGCCATTGCCCGTTCGACCGAAGCCTGTCTGGCGCTTGGCGTCCCCATGGTCGCGGCCGTGGTGGGTGAGGGTGGCTCGGGCGGCGCAGTGGCGCTGGCCGCGGCCAATCGCGTGCTGATGTTCGAACATGCCGTCTATTCGGTGATCTCGCCCGAAGGCTGCGCCTCGATCCTGTGGCGCACCGCCGACAAGGCCAGCGATGCGGCGACCGCGATGCAGGTCACGGCGCAGCATCTCAAGGGCCTTGGCGTGATCGACCGCATCGTGGCAGAGCCGGTGGGCGGGGCCCATCGCGAGCCGGTGCAGGCGATCGCCAACCTGGGCGCAGCCATTGGCGAGGAACTGGACGCGCTGTCCGGCCTCGAACCGCAGGCGCTGCGCACCGATCGCGGCGACAAGTTCCTGGCCATCGGTATCTGACGTCAATTTCCCGGAACAGCATCCTGTCCTCGCTCGTTACGGCACGGTAACAGGGGGCAGGGTGTCAAGGATGGGAATGGAATGAATCGGACATGGTTGTCGGCCGGCCTTGGCGTCGGCCTGATCGTCGCGGGCGTGGCGCCGGCGGTGCTGGGGCAGCAGCGGGCGATTCGCACCGTCTCCTCGATCAGCGCGCAGGACAAGGCATCGGGCGCCAAGCAGCATCCCGAACTGCTCAAGGAATTTGGCGGCGCCTATGTCGGGCCGCAGGCGCGCTATGTGGAAACGGTCGGACGCCGCATCGCGGTCCAGTCTGGCCTCTCCAATGCGCAGGGTGATTTCACCGTCACCCTGCTCAATTCTCCCGTCAACAACGCTTTCGCCATCCCCGGCGGCTATGTCTATGTCACGCGCCAGTTGATGGCGCTGATGAATGACGAGGCGCAACTGGCCGGCGTGCTGGGCCATGAAGTCGGCCATGTCGCCGCCCAGCATGGTCAGCGGCGCCAGCAGGCGGCGCAGCGCAACGCGATCGGCGGCGCGCTGCTGCAGGTGCTGACCGGCGCCTTGCTGGGCGATTCGGCGCTGGGCGGCGTGTTGCAGCAGGGGATCGGCACCGGCAGCCAGCTTCTGACCCTCAAATTCTCGCGCAGCCAGGAATATGAGGCGGATGACCTCGGCATCCGCTACCTCGCCTCGGCCGGCTATGATCCCCGTGCGCTGTCGGACATGCTCGCCTCGCTGGCGGCGCAGACCAGCCTGGACCAGCGTGTGTCGGGCGACGCGCGCTCCATGCCCGAATGGGCCAGCACCCATCCCGATCCGGGTGAGCGCGTCGATCGGGCGGCGCAGATGGCGTCACGCACCGGCGCGACCAGCACGTTGCGCAACCGCGATGCCTTCCTGACCGCGCTCAATGGCGTCCTCTATGGCGACGATCCCAAACAGGGCGTGATCGACGGCAGCCGTTTCCGCCATCCCGACCTGCGCCTGTCCTTCACTGCGCCCTCGGGCTTCGGCATGGAAAATGGCGCGGACGCGGTTAGCATCACCGGTTCGGGCGGTCAGGCGCAGTTCGGCGGCATGGCCTATAATGGCAATCTGTCGACTTATATCGATTCGGTGCTCAAGCGACTCGCGGGCAATGCCGGCGCCCCGCCTGCAGGCGAGGTGCAGCGCACGACGATCAACGGCCTGCCGGCCGCTTGGCGCACGGTGCGCGCCAACACCAAGTCGGGTCAGATCGACGCGACCGTCTTTGCCTATGATTTCGGCGGCGGAAAGGCCTATCATTTCCTGCTGCTGACCCCGGCGGGCAAGGGTATCGGTCCATTCGACTCGATGGTCCGTTCGGTCCAGCGCCTGTCGGCGCAGGAGGCGGCGGCGATCAAGCCGCGCCGGGTCAATCTGGTGACCGTCAAGGCGGGCGACACCGTCCAGTCGCTTGGCCGCCGCATGGCCTATAGCGATTATCCGCTGGAGCGCTTCCTGGTGCTGAACGCCCTCAACGAACGCTCCGTGTTGAAGCCAGGTGATCGGGTGAAGATCGTCACCTGGTAAGATTCGGCAGATTCCAGGCAAAGAAAAAGGGCGGCGGAATTGCTTCCGCCGCCCTTTTCTAACATCGGTTTCGAGCTTACTTCAGGTTGCCCGAAACGTTGTTGAAGGTGCTGCCCAGCTTCGAGCCCAGGCTGGTCATGGCGCCGATGGCGGCCACGGCGATCAGAGCGGCGATCAGGCCGTATTCGATGGCGGTCGCGCCCTTTTCGTTCTTCAGCATCTTGCGAATGAACTGCATGTGATGTCTCCTTGACAAACGTTACGTTAAACTACCCGGCCGCCCCGCTTTGGATTAGGTCAGCGAAGACCTGTCTAGTTTGGCTCGGTTGAGAAAAGTTTAATGCGGAAAGTGGCGTGTCAGAATTTGTTGGTTAATGCTTGGTAACTTCTTCGGCGACGTTGTTCCACATGCCGGTGGTTCGTGTCGCGACGTTGTTCAGTGCCGCGATCATGGCCAGCACGATCATCGCGATGATCAGGCCATATTCGACCGCGGTTGCCCCCCGCTCACATCGCGAAAGCGCGGATTTCGTGACGAATTCGATGATCGCGCGCATATGACCCCGCTTGGCTACAGACACTCCACGATCTGGGTGTAAAGCAGCCACGGTTAACAAAGCCCTTGCAAGGGAGCGTTATGCAGAGTTTTACCCCGTTTCTGGTCGTGGCCGTCGCCCTGATCGATGCCGATGGGCGCGTTTTGGTGCAGCAACGGCCGCCTGGAAAGCCGATGGCGGACCTGTGGGAATTTCCTGGTGGCAAGGTGGAGCCGGGCGAAACGCCCGAGGCGGCGCTTGTGCGCGAACTGGAGGAGGAACTGGGGATCCGCACCCATGAAAGCTGCCTCGCGCCCGCGACTTTCGCCAGCGCGCCGCTGGAGAACAAGCATCTGCTGTTGTTGCTCTATGTCTGCCGCAAATGGGAAGGGGGGCCTGAAGCGCGCCATGCCACCGCGCTGCAATGGGTGCGGCCCGCGCAAATGTATGCGCTCGACATGCCACCGGCCGACCTGCCGCTGATCGGCATTCTCGACGCGCTCATCTGATGGGAAATCCGGCTCTGCACCGATGGTGCAGGGGCAGGCCACAAAGGGCAGGGGAAGGGCGATGCGCACCTTCCCCTGCAGCCTGTAAGGATGGGGGCGACCGCCGGACAGCCGGCCCCGCGCGTCAGTCTCAGTCTTCCTTGGCCTTGCTCTGCAGCTGGACATAATTCTGGATGCCCATGCGCTCGATCATCTCGAACTGGGTCTCCAGCGTGTCGACATGCTCTTCCTCGCTTTCGAGGATGTACTGGAAAAGGTCGCGGCTGACGAAGTCCTTGATCGACTCGCAATAGGCGATGGCATCGCGCAGCACCGGCAGCGCCTCATATTCCAGCTCCAGATCCGCCTTGAGGATTTCCTCGACCGTCTCGCCGATCTTCAGGCGACCGAGCAGCTGGAAATTGGGCAGGCCGTCGAGGAACAGGATGCGCTCCGCCACCTTGTCGGCGTGCTTCATCTCGTCGATCGATTCCTCATATTCGAACTTGGCGAGCTTCTCGATGCCCCAGTGATTGAGGATGCGATAGTGGAGGAAATATTGGTTGATCGCGGTCAGCTCGTTCTTGAGGACCTCGTTCAGATAATCGATAACCTTCTGGTCGCCCTTCATGGCGCTATGCTCCGGCTGTTATTGGGAATGCCGGACATATAAAGGTTTCGCATCCGGTTGTTAAGCCGGAAAGGCGCAGAAAACCGCCGTTTTTCAGGCAGCTATTGCGTGGTGTTCGCGATTGTCAGGGGCATTTTACTGCGCCTGCTTCGCAATGATATCAGACCGTCGCGCGCTCCGCCGCGATGATCGTGCGGGCAAAGCCGACGCACTGGCCGCACTTGGGCCGGCGGCCGAAACGGGCATAGGCACTGCAAGGCGTATCGGCACCGTCACGCGCGGCTTCGCGCAGATCTTTTTCACGAATGGCATTACAAACACAGACGACCATCGGGCTCTCCTGAGCCCTTCAGATAGCCTAGATGCTAATAGGTCGCAATAGATCACTGTGTGCTTTTGCGAATCTTTTGCACTTTTCCGCGCTGCAGGCTGCGCCAGAGCCATTCGGCCGGGCCCATCGCGAATCGGTCGAGCCAGGGCTTGGACCATAGCAGCATGACCGCCCAGGCGCCCAGAATGAAGAGGGGAAAGGCCGCTGGGCGCACCTGCCCGAACAGCCCCAGGCCCCAGCCATAGAAGATCGCCGTCATGATGAGGCTGGTGCCGAGATAATTGCTCAGCGCGACTCGCCCCGCTGCCGCGATCCGACCGACCAGCCAGTGATCGCGATGCCGCGCCAGCAGCCACAGGATCAGCGCCGCCCAGCCGACCGCCAGCGGGATGCGGAAGGGGAAGGACCAGAGCAGCGCGGTGGAAAAGGCGGTCAGCGGCGCAAAGCCGCTCGCCACCACCCAGATGGTCAGGCCGATCATCGGCACCAGTCCGATCAGGAAGCAATGGCGCGCGGTCTGCCGATATTGCTCGGCGGGCCAGCGGCCGATCAGGAAGCCGCCCTTCAGCATCGCCATGCCCAGCAGCATGAAGCCCAGCGTGTCGAGCCCGGTGAAAAGGAAGGTCCACAGCCAGTCGCCGACAAAGCCGGTGAGATGATGGCGCACGATCCCGCTAAAGCTGCCGGTGTAGATGGCAATATCCTGCTGGATGATCGGGCTGCTGGGGTCGGTCAGGCCAGCGAGGAAGCTGTCCAGCCCCTCGCGCGTCGCGGCGGTGGCGCCGGGCGCGGCGGCGGCATGGGCCCAGCCATAGAGGCTGGCGATGAAGGCGCCACAGATCAGGAAATGAATGAGGAAGGCAAGGAACGCCCATTTGACCAGCGCCAGCGGCTCCTTCTGGGCAAAGAGCAGGGCGATGGTGCCGACCACAGCATAGGTCACCAATATGTCGCCCCACCACAGCAATATGTGATGCAGCAGGCCGATCGCCAGCAGCCAGCCGCCGCGCACCAGTTGCGCCCGTGTGCCGTCGCGCCCGGCCATTTCCTCCCGGTCGATCAGCAGCAGCATCGAGGCGCCGAACAGCAGCGAGAACAGGCCCCGCATCTTGCCATCGACCAGGATCAGGCTGCTCGCCCAGAAGGCGATATCACCCGCCGACATCGGCCCGGCCCCGACCGGATTGAAATAGGCGTTCTGCGGCAGCGCGAAGGCGGTGATGTTCATCCACAATATGCCCATCACCGCGCAGCCGCGCAGCACGTCCATGGCGGGGATACGGGTCGATGCGGCGGTCATGCGGGCAATCCTTGAAGATGCTGGCCAAGCGGCCATGGCTCTGCCATGCGCCTAGCCATGAATGATGGCCGCAAGCAACGGATAAGCGACTCCTTCGGCGCGGCGGCCGACCGGTATGACGAACATGCCGGGCCGCAGCGGACGGCCGCAGCCTTGGTCGCCGACATTGCCCAGCGGCAAAGCCCGGACGGCGTCGCGCGCATCCTGGAAATCGGTTGCGGCACCGGCCTGCTCACGCGCGATATCCAGGCCCGCTGGCCCGGTGCGGAACTGGTCGCCACGGACATCTCGCCAAAGATGCTCGACCGGGCGGCATCGGCCGGGCTGGTCGCCGGCACCTTCCTCGCGATGGATGGGGAGGCGCCCTCGTTCGAAGGCGAATGGTTCGACCTCATCCTCTCCAGCCTCGCCTTCCAATGGTTTGACGACCTGCCCGCCGCGATCGCGCGGCTGGTGGCGCTGCTCCGCCCCGGTGGCAGCCTCATCTTCTCGACCATGGGGCAGGGCAGCTTTGCCCAGTGGCGCACTGCCCATGCGGCCTGCGACCTGATGCCGGGCGTCCCCGCTTACCCCTCGCTCGACGCGCTGCGCGCAATGCTGGCGGCCTATGGCGACGCCTTCGCCTTTGACGAGACCGTCCTGCTCGAAGGGCAGGGCGCCCGTGCGCTGATCGGCCATCTCAAGGGCATCGGCGCGGTGGTGCCGGACGAAGGGCGCCGGCCGCTCTCCCCTGCTGCGCTGCGCCGGGTCATGACCGCCTATGACGAGGCAGGCGGCCGCGACGTCTATCAGTTGCTGATCGGCCGGGTAACGCGCGCGGACCAGGCATAGGGGCCGACCACCGTACCGACGAAGCCGCCAGCCTCATGGGTGCTGAGGAAGCGGATATCGACATCGCGCGCCAGCACTGTCTCTCGCCCATCGACGCCATAAGCGAAGCGCGCCGTGCCGCCATCAAGGGCGATGGTCAGGCGGAGGGGCTTGGCCGGATCGATCGGCGCGGCCGCGACCAGCCTGTCATGATCGCTGTCCTCGCGCACCATCAGGGCGAGCTGCGGTTTCCCGTCCTTCCGCGTCACGCCGAAGAACAGGAAGGATCGGTCGGACTGCACCGCCGCCAGCCCCGCACGATCCCCCTCCGTCTCCGGCCGATAGGTCAGGTCGGTGCTGATGGTCGCGACATGATGCTGTTGGCGCCGCCCGACAAAGGCCGGGGCGCCGCTGAGGTCACCCAGCGCCGTCGTGCCGTCCAGCACCAGCGCGCCCGCCTCCAGTCGGTAAAGCGGCGCCTTGGGCGTCCGCAGTCCGATCCAGTCCATGCTAAGGCGCGGTCCGTCGAACCGGTCGCGATAGGCAAAATCGCCGCTGGTCGGCGGCGCATCGATATCGCACACGGGCAGGGGCGGGCGTTTCGCCGCATAGGGAATGGTCTTGCCGGCCTCCAATATATGCGGCCAGCCATCTCGCCATGCGACCGGCAGCAGGAAGGTTTCGCGCCCGATATTGTAGAGATCGGGGCCATAGGGACGGGTGGCGAGGAAGGTCGCCCACCAGTCGCCCGCCTGCGTCTGCACCAGCTTGGCATGGCCGGCCGATGTCACCGGATGGGGGCGGGCCGGGTCCAGGCTGCGCTGGCTCAGGATCGGATTGCCGGCATAGGGAGTGAAGGGGCCGCGCAGGTCGCGGGCGCGGAACACCACTTCGCTATGCTGGTCGCCGGTGCCGCCCTCGGCCGCGATCAGATAATAGAAACCCTCGCGCTTCAGCAGATGCGGTCCCTCGATCCAGGCGGGCTTCTGGCGGATGTCGACGCCGCCATTGACGATCTGCGTGGACCCGCCGGTCATTGTGAGCGTGCGCCAGTCAAATTCCTGCACCCAGATCGCCCGATGCCCCTCATAGCGGGGCGGCTCGGCCGGCGCGCGATTATTGACGATGAAGGCGCGCTCGCCTTCCCAGTAGATCGACGGGTCGATCCCCTCGAATGGCAGCCAGTGCGGTTTGGACCACGGCCCGGCCGCGTCCTTTGCCGTCATCACGAAATTGCCGCCGCAATCGACGCAGGTGCCGACCAGGTAGAAGAGCTCGTCATGGAAGGAGATGTCGGGCGCGAACATGCCGCGCGAACTGCGCAGGCCGCTGAAATCAAACTGGTCGGGCCGGTCGATCGCATTGCCGATCTGGCGCCAATGGACCATGTCGCTCGACCGGAAGACCGGCAGCCCCGGATAATGGGCGAAGGAGGAGTTGACGAGATAATAGGTGTCGCCGACCCGCGTGATCGATGGGTCGGGATAATAGCCCGACAGGATCGGGTTGCGATAGTCGTCCGGGCCGGGCGTCACCTGTTCCTGGGCGCGGCCGTCATAGCGGAAATCGCTGAAGCGGGCGGGGCCTGCCAGGGCCGGGCCGGCAATGGCGGCCAGCAACAGCAAGGCGGCACGACGGGTCTTGCGCATATCCTCTCCTCCCATTTTTGCCGAGCATAGGAGAGAGAAATTGATAGCGCTATCAAAAATCCGGTACGGTGCATGCAAACCGGCCTGGATATGTCAATTTCGCTGTCACTATCTATCGTCGGCGCCCGGCGGCGATGAAGGCGATCGGCAGGCCGACCAGGATGCAGTGGGAGAAAAGCTGGTTGCCGATGTTCCAGGCGATCCGCCCGATCGGCAGCGCGCCATAGGCGGCGGGCAGCCACATGGCGGGCCAGCGCCACGGCCGCACGATCCAGTACATGATCGCCCAGAGCAGCAGGCCATAGAGCAGGCCGGCGACGACCGGATGGCGGCGCAGGGCAGGGCGCCGCTCCGCGATCAGCATATAGGCGCCCGCCATGCAGGCCATGATCGCGAAATGGACGGCCAGGCCGATGATTGCCCATAGCCAAACGGGATCGCCCCGCGCACGATCGCCCAGCGGGCCGCTCGCGACAAATTGCAGCACCGCATGCGGCGCCGTGCCTGCCATGCCGGCAAAGACGAAGGCGGAAAATATGTCGAGTGTGCCGGCAACCAAGGTTGCCCGGATGATCCTCTCGCGCATCGTGCGCTCCCCATTTTCTCGGGGCGGATCATGACAGATTGCGATGAACTTGTCCCGCCGGATGCGCTGCACCCGGCGGGACGGAAAGATTTAGAGTTCGCTGTCCATCAGCGCGGGGAAGAAGCCCTCATGCGCGGTGCACAGCGCGTCGATCGACACGCCCGCCACGCTGTCGCCGCCGACGGTGCCGATCTTGACCGCGCCAGCAATCTCGACGCCGGCCGGCGCCGTTACGACATAGCGGCTCTGGTCTTCGCCGAACGCCGAAGCGGTGGTCAGCGCCACGTCCAGCGTCGCGCCGATCTTGCCGGCCAGCGCCATTTCCGCGATCGTGACGATCAGGCCGCCGTCGGAAATATCATGCACGGCATTGACCGTGCCGGCCACCACCAGCGCGCGGACAGCGTCGCCATTGGCGCGCTCGACCACCAGGTCAACCTTGGGCGCATCACCCGCCTCGCGACCGGCAATCTCGCGCAGCCAGATCGACTGGCCCAGATGCGTGCCTTCGCCACCGACCAGCCAGATCGCGTCGCCTGCATTCTTGAACGCCACGGTCGCCATCGCATCGATATCGGCCAGCAGGCCGATGCCGCCGATCGCCGGGGTCGGCAGGATCGCCGAGCCACCGCCGGTCGCCTTGGATTCATTGTAGAGGCTGACATTGCCCGACACGATCGGGAAGTCGAACGCGCGGCAGGCGTCGCCCATGCCCTCCAGGCAGCCGGTCAGCTGCGCCATGATCTCGGGGCGCTGCGGATTGGCGAAGTTGAGGCAGTTGGTGACCGCCAGCGGGGTCGAGCCGACCGCGCTCAGGTTGCGATAGCATTCCGCGATCGCCTGCTTGCCGCCTTCATAGGGGTCGGCATAGCAATAGCGCGGGGTGCAGTCGGTGCTGATGGCGATGCCCTTGCTGCTGCCATGGACGCGCACCACCGCGGCGTCGCCGCCGGGACGCTGCACCGTGTCGGCGCCGACCATGTGATCATATTGCTCCCAGATCCAGCGACGGCTGGCGATGTCGGGGCTGCCCATCAGCGTGACGAGGTCCGCGCCGATATCGGCGCTCTCGGCGATCTCGCCCAGCGGTTCGACCTTCGACCAGATCTTATACTCATCCTTCGGCATCGAGGGACGGTCATAGAGCGGCGCATCGTCGGCCAGCGGCGCGAGCGGAATGTCGCAGACGATCTCGCCCTTATGCTCCAGCACCATGCGGCCGGTGTCGGTAACATGGCCGATGACGGCGAAGTCGAGTTCCCACTTCCGGAAGATCGCCTCGGCAAAGGCTTCGCGGCCGGGCTTGAGCACCATGAGCATGCGCTCCTGGCTTTCCGACAGCATCATCTCATAGGTGGTCATGCCGGTTTCGCGCTGCGGCACGTCATCCATCTTGAGGTGCAGGCCGACGCCGCCCTTCGACGCCATTTCGACGCTCGAGGAGGTGAGGCCGGCGGCGCCCATGTCCTGAATGGCGACGATCGCGTCCGATGCCATCAGTTCCAGGCACGCCTCGATCAGCAGCTTTTCGGTGAAGGGGTCGCCGACCTGGACGGTGGGGCGCTTCTCTTCGCTGTCCTCACCGAAATCGGCCGACGCCATGGTCGCGCCATGGATGCCGTCGCGGCCGGTCTTGGATCCGACATAGACGATCGGGTTGCCGACGCCGCTGGCGGCCGAATAGAAGATCTTGTCGGTGTCGGCGATGCCCACGGTCATCGCATTGACCAGGATATTGCCGTCATAGGCGGGGTGGAAGTTCACCTCGCCGCCCACGGTCGGCACGCCGACGCAATTGCCGTAGCCGCCAATGCCATGGACCACGCCGCTGATGAGATGCTTCATCTTGGGGTGGTCGGGGCGGCCGAAGCGGAGCGCGTTCATGTTGGCCACCGGGCGGGCGCCCATGGTGAACACGTCGCGCAGGATGCCGCCGACGCCGGTCGCGGCGCCCTGATAGGGTTCGATGTAGCTAGGGTGGTTATGGCTTTCCATCTTGAAGATGGCGGCCTGGCCATCACCGATGTCGACCACGCCGGCATTTTCGCCGGGGCCACAGATCACCTGCGGGCCCTTGGTGGGCAGCTTCATCAGGTGGATCTTGGAGGATTTGTAAGAGCAGTGCTCCGACCACATGACCGAAAAGATCCCGAGTTCCGTCAGGTTCGGCTCGCGGCCGATCGCCTTCAGGACGCGATCATATTCTTCGGGGGACAGACCGTGCTCGGCAACGATCTGCGGGGTGATCTGGGGGGCGCTGCTGGACATGAGCGCGCCTTTAGACGCGTGGCGCGGGATTCACAATGGGGAGGCGGCGGCCAAGTCATGGCCACCGCCCTTAAGTCGCTTAGCAGCTGCTGTTGCGGTCGATCGCGCGGCCAGCCAGGGCGCCGGCGCCAGCGCCGACGACGGTGCCGGTGGTGCGATCGCCGCGGGTGTCGACCGCGCGGCCCAGCAGGGCACCGGCAACGCCGCCCAGCAGCAGGCCGGTGGTGCCGCCCGACTTGCGGCAGCGATAATCACCGCGATAGCCGCGACGGTCGGAATAGCGACCATGGTCATAATGGCGGTCGCCACGGTGCCAGCCACGGTCATGGCCACGGGCGAAGGAGGTCGCCGGAACGGCGGTAGCGACGGTTGCGGTCGCCAGGGCCATGGCGATCAGGCTCTTCTTGAAGTTCATGGGTCATCTCCTCGACCTGTTTATCTCTGGTACGAGGCTGTTCTGCCACCGGCTGGCTGGCAACATCCTGAACCGGCACGTTATCTGTCGTTCAGGAAAAGCGCCGGGCATGAAAAAAGGGCCGGTTCCTAGGGAAGAACCGGCCCCTGTCAGAAAAAAGACTCAGGCAATGCTGCGATCAGACGTGGCAGGCCTGCGCCGACTTGCCGGGGACGGTGATCGTCACGTCATTGCCCGAGCCCTTGACCTCATAACCACCTTCGGCGGTGAAGGGCTGGCCGGCTTCGGCAGCCTTCAGCATGGTGGGTGCGCCATTCTTTTCGGTGCGCAGGATCGCGCTCTTGTCGTCGCTCATATAGTCGACGAAGAACAGGCTGTTGTCCTTGCAGCGGAACTGCTTGTTGGCCTTGACCGACGGCGGCAGCTCGACCGGCGCGGCGTTGGCAAGCTGGGCAGCCATCGGATCGGCGGGGCCGCCGACGACTTCGGGTTCGTCACTCTTGTTGCAGGCCGACAGCATGGTCAGGCCGGCAACGGCGATGAGGGGGAGATAATATTTCATAGCGATCCTTTTATGTGCGCTTGCAACATTGTGCGTCAACGCAAAACTGCCCGAATTCCGCCACGCCTGTGCAGCGACGTCATGACGTTTGCGTGACAGCGGCGCTATTGACCCACTATTGGGCGGCCTTGGGTCTGCTGCCATGTCATCCGCGCTTGACCCCGTGGACAGGGGCGGTCAATGCAGGCGCATGGCTGAGGAAAATACCCCGCAAAAGGATCTGTCCCAATTGTCGTTCGAGGATGCGCTGCGCGCGCTCGAATCGATCGTTCGCCGGCTGGAAAGCGGCGATGTCCCGCTCGATGAGTCGATCTCGCTCTATGCCCAGGGTGAAGAACTGCGCAAGCGCTGCACCGAGCGGTTGCAGGCGGCCGAGGCGCGCATCAGCAAGCTGACCGTCGATGCCGGCGGCGCCATCACCGGCGCCCAGCCGTTCGGCGCGGATTGACCCACTGCATGGAACGGAGCGCGGCAGGAGCGCTGGTCGCCGCCCGTGCGGCAACGGTCGCGGCCGATATCGACCGGGCGTTCGACGCGCTGCTGGCGATCCCCGACGATCCACGCCATCGCCTCTATGAAGCGATGCGCCATGCCGCGATCGGGGGCGGCAAGCGGCTGCGGCCGCTGCTGGTGCAGGCGACCTGCGACCTGTTCAACATTTCCCGCGAATCCGCGCTGCGCGTCGGTCTCGCGATCGAATGCATCCATGTCTATTCGCTGGTGCATGACGATCTGCCGGCGATGGACGATGACGATATGCGGCGCGGCAAGCCGACCGTCCACAAGGCGTTCGATGAAGCAACCGCGATCCTGGCCGGCGATTGCCTCCATGACCTTGCTTTCGAAATCCTCGCCGACGAACAGACCCATCCCGATGCCTTCGTGCGCATCGACCTCGTAAAGGCGCTCGCCGTCGCCAGCGGCCCGGCCGGGATGGCGGGCGGGCAGATGATGGACCTGGAGGCGGAAAAGACCCGTTTCGATCTCGCCACCGTCACCCGGCTGCAAAATCTCAAGACCGGCGCGCTGATCGGCTTCTGCGTCGATGCCGCTGCCATCATGGCGCGCATCCCGGTCGATGCGCGCACCGGCCTGCATGGCTATGCCCGCGACATCGGCCTCGCCTTCCAGATTGCCGACGACCTGCTCGATGTGGAGGGCGACGCGGCCGTGGCCGGCAAGGCGCTGGGCAAGGATGCCGCCGCCGGCAAGGAAACCTTCGTCTCGCTCCTGGGGGTAGACCGGGCGCGGGAACAGGGGCGTCTGCTCGTTGAACAGGCCAAGGCGCACCTGCACGGCCATGGCGCGGAGGCGGACCTGCTGCGCGCGATTGCCGACTATATTGTGGAGAGGGACCGCTAGATCATGAGCAAGTCGCGTATCGGTGTCTATCCCGGCACCTTCGACCCCATCACCCTTGGCCATATGGACATCATCCGCCGCGGCGCGAAGCTGGTCGACAAGCTGGTGATCGGCGTCACCACCAACATCAGCAAGTCGCCGATGTTTTCCGATGAGGAACGGCTGGACATGGTTCGCCGCGAATGTGCGGACATCGACACCGAAATCGTCGTCACCGGCTTCAATTCGCTGTTGATGGACTTTGCCGAATCGCAGGGGGCCAGCGTCATCATCCGGGGCCTGCGCGCCGTCGCCGATTTCGAATATGAATATCAGATGGCGGGCATGAACCAGCAGATCAACAGCCGGGTCGAAACCGTCTTCCTGATGGCCGACGTCTCGTTGCAGCCGATCGCGTCGCGTCTGGTCAAGGAAATCGCCCTCTATGGCGGGCCGATCCACAAGTTCGTCAGCCCCGCCGTGCGCGAGGAGGTGGAGGCGCGGGTTGCCGCGCTGGGCCTCAAGGGGCAGGGCTAGGAACGGGTTGCCTTCATTGTTGCCGTCTCGTTTCAGCCCGCGTTCAGTTGCCAATCCCGATCAGGGCGCTATCAGGACGGCTTGACCTTCCCGGGCAAGATCTAAGGAAAGCTTATTCGCATGCGTTTCACTTCCGCGCTCAAGACCGTGGCGATCGGTTTCGCCCTCACCGCGTCCAGCGTGGCCTTCGCCCAGGGCGGCGGTGGCGGCGGCGGCGGTGCCGAGGAAATGAAGAAGGCGGAGACCGCTGCGAAGGCGGAGCAGAATGCCAAGTCACTGGGCGCCCAGCTGACGCCGCAGCTGCCGCCGGCGACCATTCCGGCCGACCCGCAGAATATCTGGGATCTCGACCTGTCGAGCGGCGGCCGCGTGCGCATTCAGCTGCGCCCGGATATCGCCCCCAATCATGTCGAGCGGATCAAGGAACTGACCCGCCAGGGCTTCTACAATGGTCTGAAGTTCCACCGCGTCATCCCCGGCTTCATGGCCCAGGGCGGCGATCCCAAGGGGGACGGCACCGGCGGTTCGACGCTGCCCGACCTCAAGGCCGAGTTCAACCCGATGCCGCATCTGCGCGGCACCCTGTCCATGGCCCGCGCCCAGAGCGAGGACAGCGCCAACAGCCAGTTCTTCATCGTGCTGCTGCCGCGCATGCAGCTCGACAAGAAATATACCGTTTTCGGCCGCGTGATCGAAGGCATGCAATATGTCGACGCGATCCATGAGGGCGAGCCGCCGGCCGACCCGACCGTGATCCTGCAGGCCTCGATCGAGAGCGACGGCAAGCCGCCGGTGCTGGCACCGCCGCCCCCGCCGCCGGCGCCCGAACCCGCAGCGCTGCCGTCGAAGAAGCCGGCTGCCCCGGCCAAGAAGCCGGCCCCCAAGAAGAAGTGAGTTTGCGCCCGGAAGGGCCATCGTCATGCGTGTAGACCTGTTCGATTTCGATCTGCCGGCGGAGAATATCGCCCTCCGTCCGGCCAGCCCGCGCGATTCGGCGCGCCTCTTGCTCGTGCCCGGTGACGGCGCGATGGAGGATCGCATCGTGCGCGACCTGCCATCGCTGCTGCGCGCGGGCGATGTGCTGGTCTTCAACGACACCCGCGTCATTCCCGCCCAGCTGGAAGGGATGCGGGGCGAGGCGCGGATCGGCGCGACCCTGCACAAGCGGCTCGGCCTGCGCCAGTGGCAGGCCTTCCTGCGCAATGCCAAGCGGGTGCGTGATGGCGACCGGATCGATTTCGGCGCCGGTGTCACTGCGATCGCCGGCCCGCGCGACGAGGATGGCGGCGTCACCCTCGATTTCGAGGGCGAGGAACCAGTCGAGATCCTGCTGGAACGGGCCGGGCGCATGCCGCTGCCGCCCTATATCGCCAGCAAACGCGCCACCGACGAGCGTGACCGCAGCGATTACCAGACCATGTTCGCGCGCGAGGATGGCGCGGTCGCCGCCCCCACCGCCGCGCTGCACTTCACGCCCGACCTCACCGCTGCACTGGCGCAGGCCGGCGTGCTGACTGAAACGCTGACCCTGCATGTCGGCGCGGGCACCTTCCTGCCGGTCAAGGCGGACGATACCGACGACCATCGCATGCATGCCGAATGGGGGCGGATCGATCAGGACACGGCCGATCGCCTGAATGCCGCGCGCGCGGCCGGCGGCCGGATCATCGCGGTCGGCACCACCTCGCTTCGCCTGCTCGAAAGCGCGACGGGGGAGGATGGCGTGATCCGTCCCTTCGCCGACGAAACCCGCATCTTCATCACGCCCGGCTACCGCTTCCGCGCGATCGACGGGCTGATGACCAATTTTCACCTGCCCAAATCGACCCTGTTCATGCTGGTAAGCGCCTTGATGGGCCGCGATCGGATGCAACAGGTCTACGCCCATGCGATCGCCACCGGTTATCGCTTCTACAGCTATGGGGACTCTTCGCTGCTGCTGCCGTGACGGCGATCGGTCATTACTGCACTCGTTTGATGCAGGCGATGCTGCCGACGATGTCGGTACGGGTGCCGCGGTTGCAGTGCCAGGACGGGTCATCCTGCAATGTCGGCGGATGGTCCTTTGCGGCCGAACGATAATGGGCATTATATAGCCAGATCAGCGCGGGGCGGCCGCTTATGGCATGGGCGCGCAATATTGCGTTCGGGTCGGCCTTGCGGTCCACGACCAGCGGTTCCACGGGCACGTCCATTCCGGGCCGTGCCAGGAAATAGCCGCCGATGGCCGCAAGCGATGCGCGGTCCATGATCTTTGCCGAGGGGGAATCCCATAGGAACAGGACACGGTCGGGCCGTTCCGCGCGGATGAAGTCGCTGCCCTGTTCATAGCCGTAGATCGTTCGGTCGCCCAGTTCGGTTCGCATCAGCGCGGGGTTGAGGACCGGCGCCATGAAGGCGAAAGCCATGCCCAGTGCGGCATGATCGGGGCGCGGCGTGCGCTGGATCAACAGGGTCAGGCCCAGCATCGCGCTTGGCACCAGTGGCACCAGATAACGGTCGGTCAGGGACGGCTGGAACAGGCTGACCAGGATCGCAATGGCAAAGCCGATCACCGCCGTCAGTGCCGTCAGCGGCAACGGGTCGCTGCCGCTCGATAGGATATCGGATTGCTGGCGCCGCATATGGATCGTCGCGACGATGACAAGCGCGATGACCGCGAACAGGGCGACGATATTCTGCGCGCCCAGGACGAAGGCGAGGTTGAGCATCGCTCGGGACAGGCTGGTGGGATCATACCAGGCGACATCGTCGCGCGCATAGTCTGCCAGCCGGGGCAGATGATAGGCGAACCAGCCAAGGCCCGGTGTCGCCACGATCATCGCGGGCCACATCCGCGCCAGGTTCAGGCGATGTCGGTACAGCAGCACCAGTATCTGGCCCAGGATCAGGACGGCGGCATAATAATGGGTGAGGAACATCAGTGTTCCAAGCTCGACCCATAGCATCGCCCAGCGTAGCGTCAATCGCTCAAGCAGGTGCGCGACGGTCAGGCAGGATGCGGTCGACAGCAGCATCATCAGGCCATAGCCGCGTGCGTCCACCATGATGCCCAGATTGGGCGGCCACAGAAAGAGGAGGGCGGCCCATGTCCAGGCGCCGGTGCGACCGAGCGTGCGCGGGCGCCAGAGCAGCGGCAACAGGGCGGCGGCGAGGACGAACAGGATGGACGGGAGGCGCAGCATCAGATTGCTGTCGCCGAACAACGTCACCCAGCCTGTCAGCAGCAGATAATAGAGTGGCGGATTGCAATCGAGCCAGGCCTCGCGCCAGAAGGACGACCAGTCCGGCCGCGTCGCGATCATCCCGCTCCAGGTTTCATCGAGCCACAATGGGGTCGTGTCCGCCAAGCTTAAACGCATGCCGACCAGATAGAGGGCGCCAAGGAGGAAGAAACTGCCGGTCAGCAGGATGATCGGTGTCGCGGGCAACCGGCGCGCGGCGGGAGTCTCGGGCAAGATCGGATCCTTGGATGAATTGCGAGGACAGTGATTTGCCATGGTTAATATATGGATAAGTGAAGGCGGGCTTCGTGATTGGGTGCGGTGTCGCGGCCAGCGAGGCTGATGTGATCCGCCCTTTCGCCGAGGAAAGCCGCACATTGGTCGCGTGGCGCTATCGCTTCTACAGCTATGGGGATTCCTCGCTGCTGCTGCCGTGACGGCTGAACCTGGCGGCTAGAAGGCCTCCGCAATCCCGACATAGACGGCATGATCGTCTTTTCCTGCCGCAAGATCGACGCGCAACTGCACGTCATTGCTGCGGAAAGGACGATAGCGCAGGCCTATGCCGCCGGCCGGCAGCAGCTTGCCCTTGTCGATGATCGTGCCGGCCGATGGCGCGATGCCGCCCAGCCCGACAAAGGCGGTTGCGCCCCAGCGGCCGCTGACATGCTGGCGCCATTCGGCCTGCGCCGCCCAACTGGCCTTGTCGCGATAGCGACCGGTGACATAGCCGCGCAGATCGTTGTTCGCGCCGAACAGGCACAGATCATAATAAGGGGCGTTGCCCCCGGCGGCACATAGCGCGCCCCGCAGTGCGATCACCGTGCTAGAGCCGATCGGCAGATAGCTGTTGGCGGCCATCTGCAACTTGTCATGGCTATAGCTGTCGCCCAGGGCGCGCAGACCGAACAGCCAATTGGCGCTCAACATCATGCCGCGATGCGGTTGGGTCGCGCTGTCGCGCGTATCATAGGCAAAGCTGGGGCCGATCGCGGACAGGTTGCTGTTCATGGCGTCGAGCGGCGGCGCCGGCAAGGATTCTGCCTCCGCCTCTTTCAGCCGCGCGTCGGTGGTGCGCAGGCGATAGCGGATGCCGGCATAGCCGCGCGGGAAGACGCGCATCAACGCCTGGAGGTCGATGTTCAACTGCTTGCTGTCGATCTCGCGATGGATACCGTCATCGCCCGCAGCCGCGCCGATCCCATAATAGTCGTTGCGATCGTCGATATAGGAGAGGCTGGCGCTGAAGCGCAGCCGATCCTTGTCGAACGACATGGAATGAAAGGCGCCGACGCCCCTGGTCCCGCGCGAGGTGTAGATGACGCCGCCGGCACTGATCCACTGCTGGGGCGCGGCATTGGGATTGTAGAAGGCGATGGCACCTGCGGCGAGGCCTGTGCCGGTTGCCGGATTGGACAGCGGCACGGGCGCGAAGAGGATCTGAGGCTTGCGGGTAGGGGAGGCTGCGGTCCTGCCTTCGGCGGGCAGGGCGCGTGAGAGGCTGTTCGCGTCGGTCTCGCTCTGGGCTGTCGCCATGCCCGATGACAGGCAGGGGAAGGACACGAGCGCCAGCCACCCGAGACGATGGCGCCGGATCATGCGTGGGCCAGCAAAAAGGGCGGGGCGGATGGCCATATTCTCTCCATCCCCCATCGGCGACGGGGGAACCATCGGGACAAACACTGAAGCGTGGCGGGCGCCCCTGCGCGGCTCGATGGCGCGGCCGTCCAGATGCGCCATGATGTTCGGGGGACTATGCCCGGTCGGGCTGCGGAGCAGGGCAGGCGCAAGCGGTTGAAAGGGCGACGCCCTTGCGCGTGGGGCGCCTTGCTCGCGCGTCGGGCTATCGTCATGGAAACCCGGCGTCGACCGGTCACCACTAGGGGTAATCCCTGAGCCATGCCGGTGTTTCGCCCGATGGCTCCCGGCCCCGGAAACGGGACATGCTGCCTCCGATAGACTGAGGGGGTCATATGGCCAATCTGGCGGAATTTCTGGACAAGCTACCCATCCTGCTGGTCGGGCTGCTGATGCTGGCGACCATGACGCTGACGGCGACGGCCGGCTATGTCCTGCGGCAGCGGGTGCGCCGGCTGTTGACGCACAAGGGCGCCACGGAAGAAGGTGGGGCGGAAGGCTATATCGTCTCTGCCGTGATCGGTCTGGTTGCGCTGTTGCTGGGCTTCACCTTTGCGCTGGCGGTCGGCCGGTTCGAAACGCGCCGGGCGCTGGTGCTGCAGGAAGCCAACGCCATCGGCACCAGCTATTTGCGGGTCCAGGGCCTGCCCGAACCGCATCGCACGCGGATGTCGCAGATATTGGTCAACTACACCAATAATCGCGTCGAACTCGGCACGGCCAGCCCCGACAAGATGGCGCCCTTGATCGTCGCCAGCGATCGACTGCTGGTCGAGCTATGGGCCGGCACGCTGGCGGCGACCGACACGATCGGCAATTCCGCGCTGGCCTCCTCGCTCCATTCGACCGTCAACGAAGTGATCGACATGGACAGCGCGCGCAAGGCGGCGCGCAAGGTGCGGGTGCCGGGCGAGGTGTTCCTGGCGCTATGGGTCTATATCGCGGTGACTGCGGGGATGCTGGGCTATGCCCGGTCGGAAACGCAGGGGCGGATGCTGGCGGGCATATTGTTCCTGCTCTTCACCATGTCCTACATGCTGATCATCGACATCGACCGGCCGGCGGGCGGCAATATCGTCGAAAGCCAGGGGCCGATGATCGAACTGCGCGAGACGCTGAAGCAGCAGCCGCCCGGCACCTTCGACATCTGGCGCAAGCCGGTCGTGGCGCCAGCGCCTTAGAGTCTGTTTGAGAATGCGCCATCCGGCGCATTCCGGCACCAGCCCGCTCCCCCACCCGGCCACCCATAGAATACTGCCGTTGGGTGGCCGGGAGGGGGAGCGGGCTGGCACCGTATCGGAAATCGCGCTTTCGCGATGTCTCAACCACTCTCTTAGATGTTGCCAAACGCCATTGCCAACGCGCGCAGCATCGGCGGTGGCGTCTCGCGCAGGGTGGCGGCGCGCGGGCCATGGAGCAGGCCGATCGTCCGCCGTTCGCCAAAATCGCGTAATTTGGCGCGCGCCATGCCGGGCCATTGATAGCCCAGCGGCATCACCGTGACGCCCAGGCCGGCCGCCACCATCTGCATCACCCGCTCGTCATGGGTCGACCGATAGGCGAAATGCGGGCGGATGCCGCGATCGACGAAATAGCGGCTGGTCGCCGACAGCGCCTCGCAATGGCGGCGCACGATCATCGTCTCGCCCGCCAGTTCCTCCGCCGCGATCGTTTCGCGTCCGGCGAGGCGATGGTCGGCGGGCAGGGCCAGGCCATAGCCCTCCTCGGCCAATATCTGTGCGACATAGCGATCCTCGGCGCCCGGCCGCACCAGGGTGAGCGCCACGTCGATCCGCTCGGCATCCAGCCGCCCGAGCAGTTCGCGTTCCGATCCTGGAATGAATTCCACCCGGCCGCGCGCCTCGGCCGGGCAGGCTGCAACCGCCGCCGCCACCGGCGCGCCGGCGATGCTGGTCAGCAGGCCGATGCGCAGCGTCTGGATTTCGGCCGTCTGCGCGCCCGCCTGTTCGGCCAGGTTGAACTCGCGCTCGATCCGCCGCGCGTGGCTTAGCAGGCGACTGCCGGCCTCGGTCAGTTCGACCCGCTGGTTGCTACGCAGGAACAGTGGCGCGCCGACCGCCTGTTCCAGCTTGGCGACGCCGACCGACAGTGTCGGTTGCGACACCAGGCAATGCGCCGCCGCACGGGAGAAATTGCCCTGGTCCACGACCGCCAGGAAATAGCGCAGCAGATAGCGTTCGATCATAGATGGAAACTATATACTCCTGCCCGTGGTTTCAATTTTTCCCTTGCCGCGTTCAGGACTAGGGTGCGGCGCAGGAGAGATGCCAATGACCGACTTCGATTTCGCTCTGGGCGAGCATGCGGACATGATCCGCGAAAGCACCGCCCGTTTCGCCGCCGATCATATCGCCCCACTGGCGGCTGAGATCGACGCCAAGGACTGGTTCCCCCGCGACCTGTGGCCCGCCATGGGCGCGCTCGGCTTGCACGGCATCACCGTGGACGAGGCGGATGGCGGCCTGGGCCTGGGCTATCTGGAGCATGTGGTGGCGCAGGAGGAAGTGGCACGAGTCTCCGCCTCCATAGGTCTCAGCTATGGCGCGCACTCCAATCTCTGCGTCAACCAGATCCGCCGCTGGGGCAATGACGCGCAGAAGGCGCGCTATCTGCCCAAGCTGATTTCCGGCGAGCATGTGGGCAGCCTTGCCATGTCGGAGGCCGGCGCCGGGTCCGATGTCGTGTCGATGAAGCTGAAGGCCGAAAAGAAGGGCGATCGCTACGTCCTCAACGGCACGAAGTTCTGGATCACCAATGCGACCGAGGCGGACACGCTGGTCGTCTATGCCAAGACCGGCGAGGGCTCCAAGGGCATCACGACCTTCCTGATCGAGAAGGGCTTTGCCGGCTTCTCGATCGGCCAGAAGATCGACAAGGTTGGCATGCGCGGCAGCCCGACCGCCGAACTGGTGTTCGACGATTGCGAAGTGCCCGAAGAGAATATCATGGGGCCGCTGAACGGCGGCGCGGGCGTGCTGATGTCGGGCCTCGACTATGAGCGGACCGTGCTTGCCGGCATTCAGCTCGGCATCATGCAGGCCTGTCTCGACACGGTGCTGCCCTATGTTCGCGAGCGCAGGCAGTTCGGCAGGCCGATCGGCGCGTTCCAGCTGATGCAGGCGAAGGTCGCCGACATGTATGTCGCGCTCAACAGCGCGCGCGCCTATGTCTATGCGGTCGCCAAAGCCTGTGACGCGGGCAAGACCACCCGCTTCGACGCGGCCGGCGCCATCCTGCTCGCCAGCGAGAATGCGATGAAGGTCGCGCTGGAGGCGGTGCAGGCGCTGGGCGGCGCGGGCTATACGAAGGACTGGCCGGTCGAACGCTATATGCGCGACGCCAAGCTGCTCGATATTGGTGCCGGCACCAACGAGATCCGCCGGATGCTGATCGGCCGCGAACTGATCGGCGCGTGAGGAGTCTGTCTGCAAATGCGCGGAAGTGCGCATTTGGCCGCACCGGCCCGCACCCCCACCCGGCCACCCACGACAGTATCCTGGTTGGGTGGTCGGGTGGGGTTCAGACGAGTCCCGTGCCTCGTCTGAAGGGCCGGCACCGTTTTTCCTTAAATCAAGTCCGCCCCACGAACAGGAAGCCGACCGCCGCCATGATGCAGGCAAAGGCGGCCGCGTGGCGCCAGTGGAGCGGTTCGCCCAGCACCGTCACCATGAAGATGCCGAAGATCACGAGGGCGATGGCTTCCTGCGCGATCTTGAGTTGTCCGGCGGACCAGCCATGGGCAAAGCCGATGCGGTTGGCGGGCACCGCCAGGCAATATTCGACGAAGGCAATCGCCCAGCTGATCAGGATGACCAGCATCAGCGGTTTGTTCATGCCGCCCCTGAGGTGCCAGTACCAGGCGGTGGTCATGAACAGGTTGGAGAGGATGAGGAGAATGATGGTGGGCATATCTGCTCTGTGGCACGCGGACGCCGGGAAGGCGAGGGCATGAGCGCACCGGTTCTGGACAGCAAGCTGTCGCCCGATGGCGAGGGCTTCCGCGCCAATGCTGCGCATAATCGCGCGCTGGCGGAAGAATTGCGCACCAGGGTTGCCGACGCGGCGCTGGGCGGATCGCCGGCCGCGCGCGACAAGCATACCGGGCGCGGCAAGCTGCTGCCGCGTGATCGCGTCGAACGGCTGCTCGATCCCGGCTCGCCTTTCCTTGAGATCGGCCAGCTCGCCGCCAATGGCCAATATGGCGACGAGGTGCCGGGCGCCGGCATGATTGCCGGCATCGGCCGGGTGTCGGGGCGCCAGGTGATGATCGCCTGCAACGACGCCACGGTGAAGGGCGGCACTTACTATCCCGTCACGGTGAAGAAGCATCTGCGCGCGCAGGAAATCGCGCTCGAAAACCGGCTGCCCTGCGTCTATCTGGTCGACAGCGGCGGCGCGAACCTGCCCAACCAGGCGGAGGTCTTTCCCGACCGCGACCATTTCGGCCGCATCTTCTACAATCAGGCGAACCTGTCGGCGCGCGGCATCCCGCAGATCGCCTGCGTCATGGGCAGTTGCACTGCCGGTGGCGCCTATGTCCCGGCGATGTCGGACGAGACGGTGATCGTCCGCAACCAGGGCACCATCTTCCTCGCCGGCCCGCCGCTGGTGCGGGCGGCGACGGGCGAGGTCATCAGTGCCGAGGATCTGGGCGGCGGCGACCTGCATGGCCGCAAGTCGGGCGTGGTCGATCATGTCGCGGACAATGACGAACATGCGCTGTCCATCGTGCGCGACATCGTCTCGACCCTGCAGCCCGACCGCCAGAGCGACCTCAACCTGCGCGACCCGCGTCCGCCGAAATTCGATCCGGCCGATCTCTATGGCATCATCCCCCAGGATGTGCGCGCCCCCTATGATGTGCGCGAAGTGATCGCGCGGATCGTCGACGGCAGCGAATTTCACGAGTTCAAGCCGCTCTACGGCACCACGCTCGTCTGCGGCTTCGCCCATATCTGGGGCATGCCGGTGGCGATCCTGGCGAACAATGGCGTGCTGTTCAGCGAAAGCGCGCAGAAGGGCGCCCATTTCATCGAACTGGCCTGCCAGCGCCGCATTCCGCTGCTGTTCCTCCAGAATATCTCCGGCTTCATGGTTGGCGGCAAATATGAGGCGGAAGGGATCGCCAAACATGGCGCCAAGCTGGTGACGGCGGTGGCCACGGCACAGGTGCCTAAGGTCACCGTGCTGATCGGCGGCAGCTTCGGCGCGGGCAATTATGGCATGTGCGGCCGCGCCTATCAGCCGCGCTTCCTCTTCACCTGGCCCAATAGCCGCATCAGCGTGATGGGCGGCGAACAGGCGGCGAGCGTGCTGGCGACCGTTCACCGCGACGCCGCCAAATGGACGCCGGAAGAGGCCGAAGCCTTCAAGGCGCCGGTGCGCCAGAAATATGAGGATGAAGGCAATCCCTATTTCGCGACCTCGCGCCTGTGGGACGATGGCGTGATCGACCCGGCCCAGACACGGGATGTGCTGGGGTTGGCCTTCGCCGCCGCCTTGAACGCGCCGGTGGACGATCGCGCGCAATTTGGCGTGTTCCGGATGTGATCATTCCTCCCCGGCACGGGGAGGGGGACCGCTCGCCGGAGGCGAGTGGTGGAGGGGCAGGAGCCTTTGAGAGTGAGAGATGATATGATCGACCACAGCAGGCAAATCTCGCAGAATATCGGCGGCGGCTATGCGCAGCACCGTAACGCCTTGCGCCGTCAACCAATGGGTTCGGGCCGCATCATGGCGCAGGGCATCAGGCCCGTCATGGCTGCTGCCGTCCACTTCGATGGCCAGTCGAACGACCGCGCAGTAGAAATCCAGGATATAGATGCCGGCTGGATGCTGGCGACGGAATTTGAAGCCGTTCGGGCGCTGGCGCAGCGCCTGCCACAACAGCCCTTCCGGCAGGGTCATCTGGCGGCGCAATTCACGCGCGCGCTTCACCGTTCGGCCTGGTCCGGTCAACATGGCGCCTGCCCCTCCACCGTGCTTCGCACGGTCCCCCTCCCCGTGCCGGGGAGGAATGCACTATGATCCAATCCCTCCTCATCGCCAATCGGGGCGAGATTGCCTGTCGCATCATCCGCACCGCGCGGCGGCTGGGTATCCGCACGATCGCGGTCTATTCCGATGCCGACGCCGACGCGCTGCATGTGCGCGAGGCGGACGAGGCGGTGCATATCGGCCCGTCGCCGGTGCGCGAATCCTATCTGGTCGGCGACCGCATCATCGCGACAGCGAAAGCGACAGGGGCGCAGGCGATCCACCCTGGCTATGGCTTCCTGTCGGAAAATGCCGAATTTGCGCAGGCGGTGATCGATGCGGGGCTGATCTGGGTCGGCCCCAACCCGTCCTCCATCACCGCCATGGGCCTGAAAGACGCGGCCAAAAAGCTGATGCAGGATGCCGGCGTGCCCACCACGCCGGGCTATCTGGGCGAAGACCAGTCACCCGAGCGGCTGGCGGCGGAGGCCTACGCGGTCGGCTATCCTGTCCTCATCAAGGCGGTCGCCGGTGGCGGTGGCAAGGGCATGCGCAAGGTCGATGCCGCGGCCGACTTCGCCGATGCCCTATTGTCCTGCCGGCGCGAGGCGGCGTCCAGCTTCGGCAACGATCAGGTGCTGCTGGAAAAATGGATCACCAATCCGCGCCATATCGAGGTGCAGGTGTTCGGCGATAGCCAAGGCAATGTCGTCCATCTGTTCGAGCGCGACTGCTCGCTCCAGCGTCGCCATCAGAAGGTGATCGAGGAAGCGCCGGCACCGGGCATGGATGAAGCGACCCGTGCGGCCGTGTGCCAGGCGGCGGTCAATGCGGCCAAGGCGGTCGACTATGTCGGTGCCGGCACGATCGAGTTTATCGCCGACGGGTCTGACGGCCTGCGCGCGGACCGCATCTGGTTCATGGAAATGAACACCCGGCTTCAGGTCGAACATCCCGTGACCGAGGAGATTACCGGCCAGGATCTGGTCGAATGGCAGTTGCGGGTCGCATCGGGCGAGCCGTTGCCGCGGACGCAGGAGCAACTGTCGATCAATGGCTGGGCGATGGAGGCGCGCCTCTATGCCGAGGATCCGGCCAAGGGCTTCCTGCCCTCGATCGGCACGCTCGACACGTTCGAGCTGGGTGGCGGTGCGCGCATCGACACCGGCGTCGAGGAAGGCGCGACCATTTCGCCCTATTATGATCCGATGATCGCCAAGGTCATCGCCCATGGCGACACGCGCGACGCGGCGCGGCTGCGGCTGGCGGGGGCGCTCGACGAGACGGTGATTTGGCCGCTGCGCACCAATGCGGGCTTTCTGGTCAAGGCGCTGGAGAATGCGGATTTCGCGGCGGCCCGGCTCGACACCGGCCTGATCGCGCGGGAGGGCGACGCGCTGTTGCCGCCGGCTGATCCGTCCGACGCGGCACTGGCCGACGCGGCAGCGGCGCTGACGCCTGGCGGGGCGCTGGCGGGCTTCCGCCTCAATGCGCCGGTCCGGGCGGAGGCGAATTTCCTGCTGAACGGTCATCCCCATGCCGTGCGCTATGATCCGCGTCTGGGCGACGCCCGGCCGCTGGAGGATGTGCTGATTGCCGAGGGCGGGCAGGTCTGGGAAATGACACCCTGGCGCGTTGCCGGTGGCGCGGGCGGTGCCGCATCCGACGGCGCGATCCTGTCGCCCATGCCCGGCCGCATCATTGCCGTGGCGGTGACGGCGGGGCAGGCGGTGACCAAGGGGCAGAAGCTGCTGACGCTCGAAGCGATGAAGATGGAGCATAGCCTGGTCGCGCCGTTCGACGGCGTGGTCGCAGACCTGAACGCGGCCGAGGGCGGGCAGGTGAGCGAGGGCGTATTGCTGGCCCAGATCGATCATGGCGAAGGTTGAGCCGATCCGGCTGCATGGAATGATAATTGCACTATAGTGCATATTTATATAGAGGGCGAACTATGGCGGGCAGGCATTTTGACGAATGGCAGGTGGGCGACCGGATCGTGCATGAATTGCGCCGCACGGTGACCGAGACCGACAATCTGCTGTTCACCACCATGACCCATAATCCCCAGCCGCTGCATCTGGATGCCGAAGCGGCGAAGGCTTCGGAATTCGGCCAGATCCTGGTCAACGGCACCTTCAGCTTCGCGCTGATGATCGGCCTGTCGGTGGGGGATACCACCATGGGCACGCTGGTCGCGAACCTGGGCTATGACAAGCTCGTCATGCCCAAGCCGGTGTTCATCGGCGATACGCTGCGTTGCGAGACCGAGGTCACAGAGCTCAAGGAAAGCCGCTCGCGCCCCGAGGCCGGCATCGTCACCTTCACCCATCGCCTGCTCAACCAGCGGGACGAGATTGTCTGCCAGTGCCTGCGCATGGCGTTGCTCAAGAAGAGGTCTACATGAAACTCCGCTCGCTGCTCTTTGTACCGGGCGATCGTCCCGAACGGTTCGACAAGGCGGCGGCGAGCGGCGCGGATGCGATTATCCTCGACCTGGAGGATTCGGTCGCGCCCGAGCGCAAGGGCTATGCCCGTGATGCGATCGCTGCATGGCTGGGGGAGGCGCGCAATTGCACCGCCTTCGTCCGGGTCAATCCGCTGGAGGGCGGGCAGACCGCCGACGATCTGGCCATCATCCTGCCGGCGGCGCCCGACGGCATCATGCTGCCCAAGGCGGAAGGGGCGGCCAGCATCCTGGCGCTGGAGGAACTGGCCGGGGCAGGGCGGCTGCCGCCGATCCTGCCCATCGCCACGGAAACGCCCGCCGCCCTGTTCGAGCTTGGCAGCTATCGCGGCGTGCGTGATCGGCTGGCCGGCCTCACCTGGGGGGCGGAGGATCTGCCCGCCTCGATCGGCGCTACCAGCGCGCGGGAGGCCGATGGCCGTTATACCGCGCCGATCGAGATGGCGCGCAGCCTGACCCTGTTCGCGGCCCATGCCGCCGGTGTCGCGGCGATCGACACGGTCTTCCCGCGGATCGACGCGATGGATGATCTGGCCGCCTATGTCGGCCGGGCGCGGCGCGACGGCTTTACCGGCATGATGGCGATCCATCCGGTCCAGGTCGCGGCGATCAATGCCGGCTTTACTCCGACCCCGGCGGAGGTCGATCATGCTCGCGCCGTGGTCGATGCCTTTGCCGCCAATCCGGGTGCCGGGGTGCTGAAGCTGGACGGCAAGATGATCGATCGCCCGCATCTGGTGCAGGCGCAGCGGGTGCTGGCCGCCATATGAAAAAGGCCCGGCATCGCGGCCGGGCCTCTCATTTCACCGTCCCGCTTTAGCGGTAACGGCTCTTTTCATAATTGGTCGACGATCCGGCGCCATAGGTGCCACGGGTATCGTCGCGATCGCCGAACAGCGCCTGCTGCTCACGCTCGATGCGCCAGGCGTGCTGGGCCTCATCCGCGCTCTTCTCCAGCGTCACCTTGGTCGCATCGACCGACTTGATCCAGGAGGACGGGATGGAATGGTGGACCCCACCCGCATCGCTGTCGCTCTTGGTCAGGATGATGCGGTCGCCGCGCAGCTTGTCGACGGTGCCGACATGTTCGCCATCGCTGCCGACCACTTCCATATGCTCGCGCACCTGCGTCACCGCCTGGCGCTGCTCGCCGCGACGGGTGCGCCATGTACCGAACTCGCTGTTGAAGCGATCGCGATGTTCGCGCTGATATTCGGCATAGTCGCGGTCCAGTTCGTCGATCCGCTGCTGGCGCCAGCTATAATAGTTGCTGTCATGATGCGCGCCATAGTCCTGCTGCGGCCCGAAGGCGCGGTTGCGATAGCCATGGTCCTCGCTGCCATAGCCGCTGCGTTCGCCGGTATAGGGGGCAAAGCCACGGCCGGGCAGATAGTCGCTGCGTGCGGCCGAGGCATAGCCAAGCCGGCTCGACTGGTCGCGCGGGTCGCCATAGGGGCGGTTATAATATTCGTCATATTCGCGGCGGCGCTCCGCCTCGTCATCGCCGAACCAGCTGCGAATCTCGTCGCCGGCCCGGTCGAAGAAGCCGCGCTCGTCGGGGTCATAGCCCTGGGGGTAGGGGCGGGCACCCGGCCCGCTGAACTGGCCGCGCATGCCGTATCGATAGGCGCGCTCGTCGCGTGGCGCCCTGTACCGATCATTGTAACGGTCGTTGCCGCGATCCCAGTCGGTCGAATAGCGATCATCGCCGCCATAGCGGCGTCCGCCTTGATAACCCATGGTCCGTCTCCTTGTGCTTGTCGGAGGATCGCGCCCTCCGGTGGTGCGTGCTTGTTGCACCGACAGGCCATCAATGGGTGGCGCGGCCCATCGTTCCGGGCGTTACGGGCGGGTAACGTCGCGCCTTTCAACCGCCCTGCCGAAGGCGGAAAGGGCCGATTTCCGGGGCTCTTGATCGAGATCAGGAAAGGCCGTGATTTTTTGCGCAAAAGACCGTTGCAAGGCGAAAATCCCTCGCCTATAGGCAGCCCACCTTTGGGGCCTTAGCTCAGCTGGGAGAGCGCGTCGTTCGCAATGACGAGGTCAGGGGTTCGATCCCCCTAGGCTCCACCATTTCCCTTCGAAATGAATAACCTGTGCCGTGTGGCATTGGCGGCGCGGACCGGACGCCACTGGCCGGCGCACCCCATGATCATCGGACAGCTTGGCAAGATCGCGATCCTGCACCGGCGGATCAGGGCAGCCTTTCTCCCATCGACGCTTCGAGTACCGCATACCATTCGGCGCGGGTCCATTCGACCTTGAAGGCATCGATGCTGCGGGCAATGCGGGCAGCGGACTGGCTGCCGACAATGGGAATCGGGCGCGCGGGATGCGCCATGATCCAGGACAGGGCGGCGGCGGTGATATCGACGCCATAGCGCTCGCCCTGATCTGCAAGCATCACAGCGGCCGGGTGCAGCGCCTTGGCGAGGCGACCACCACCCAGCGGCGACCAGGCCAGAACCGCCATGTCGCGCGCCATCGCCTGATCGAGCGTACCGTCATGGAGCGGCGCCGTGCGCAGCGCGGAAAATTCGGGCTGGGTGCTGACGATCGGCAGGTCGAGAAAGGTCTGGAGCGCGTCGAGTTCATGAATCGCATAGTTGGATACGCCGATCGCGCGCACCTTGCCGGCTTCAACCATGCGGGTCAGGCTGGCGGCGACTTCCTGCGGATGGGTCAGGAAATCGCGGCGATGGATCTGGTAGAGATCGACCCGGTCGATGCCCATTCGAGTCAAGGACGCATCGATGGCCTCGGCCAGATAGGCTGCGCCGCTATTATAGGGGATGCCCGGCCGGATGCCGCCCTTGGTGGCGATGATCATGCGCTGCCGCAGTTCAGGGGCATCCGCCAATATCTGGCCGAACAGCGTTTCGGCCGATCCGAAACCGGCGGGTGTGTCGCAGCCATAGATGTCCGCCGTGTCGAGCAGGGTGATGCCGGCGTCCAGTGCCGCCTCCACCCTGGCGCGGGCCTGGGCGATATCCTCGCCGGCCAGGCGCCACATGCCCCAGGCGATCGGAAAGACGGAAATGCCGCTCTTGCCGAGCGGACGTGGTTCGGCGGAGAGGCGCAGCGTCGTCATGGATCGATCAATGGCACAAGCGATGTGCCGGCGGTAGGGGCCATCCGCGCCCCACATGACCGGCCGGGCGAGCGGCGCTTGCCGGGGCCGGTGTCACGCCCTGGATGAAAAGCTCATGTAACGCGCGCGCCAGGCGGCGACTTCGGCGCGCAGGTGGGCGGGGGCGGCATCCCCCGACAGGACGAGGGCCGCGACCTCATTGTCGGGATGCATCAACATCTTCCGCGATCCGTCGCTGAACCAGACGGGCACCAGCTGATCGCAAAGACTGTCGAGGATCGCGCCGGCCATGCCATTCTCGATCGCAGCGCTGCCGGGCAGCATGCGAACCATGATCGATACGCCTTCGAAGCAGTTGCGCGGTTCGCGGACGAAATCGATCGACGCCAGGATGCCGGACCGGTCCGGACGGGCTTCATCGGGCATGGCCTGGACCCGGCGCCATGCGCAAAACCATGTCCGGCAGATATGCGGGCGCACGGCATGGATGCTGCATCCCTGCTTGCCCAGATGCGCGCAGGGCGCGCCCGCCGCTTTCTTGAAGTCGGGCGTGTCGACGGTCAGAATGGTGCAGCACATGGTGCAATCGCCGCAGGACCGGTCAGGGATGACAGGGCCCAGCAGAGCGGTTTCCAGATCTGTATCCATGTGCATCCGGGCGGGGTGCCTTGGCCTTGTCGGGAATGCAAGCGGCATCATGCGCGCCGCCTCGCGGCAGATGCCCTGCGCCGGTCAGGCGCGCATGAAGCGCCAATGGTCGGCGTCGCTCTCGGCCGGATCGAGGCGATATCCGTCAGTGTCAAAGCCATGCATGGCCTCGACATCGGCGACATGATGTTCGCACATCCAGCGCGCCATCATGCCGCGTGCCCGCTTCGCGTTGAAGCTCACGAAGCGCGGGCCATTCGGCCCCGGCTCGCGAAAATCGACATGGATCACGCGCAGGCCGTCCAGCCTGTTCTCCACCGCCGCGAAATATTCCTGGCTGGCCAGATTGAGGACGACGCCGGATCCCTCTTCAGCGGCATGTGCGCGCAGCAGCGCGGCGATGCGATCGCCCCACCAGTCGGTCAGCTTCTTGTGCCGCGGCGCCCAGCGCGTGCCCATTTCCAGTCGATAGGGGCGGATCGCATCCAGCGGGCGCAGCAGCCCGTAAAGGCCCGACAGCATCCGCACATGATCCTGCGCAAAGGCCACCGCCGCATCGTCCAGCGTGTCCACCTCGAAACCGGAATAGACGTCGCCAGCAAAGGCATAGAGCGCCTGCCGCTCGGGTAGCTCGGAAAAGTCCCGGAACCGGTCGGCATTGAGCTTGGCCAGGCGCGGCGAGATATGCATCAGTTCTGCCAGCCGCTTCTGCGAAAGATTGGCGGCCGACTTGGCGAGCCCGCGCGCTTCCTCGGCGAAATGCGGCGTGGTGACGGCAAGGGGCGGCAGCGCGCGCTCGAAGTCGAGCGTCTTGGCGGGAGAGAGCAGAACGATCATGCCCCGCGCGGTAGCCGCGCCTCGTCCGGGCGTCAAACCGGACCGCGCCTCCCCCTCCCGCCCGCCGGCGGATTTCGCTTCAGCGCCCGCCTGTGGCCCCTGATGGCCGCGCCACCGCATACATGGCCTGCGCCATTTCCCGGTAATAGGCGTTGCGATCGCCGTCCCGTGCATAGACTTCGTTGATGCTGTGCGACGCGCCGGGGACATAGATGAACTCTGCCCGTCCACCCACCTTGCGGAACGCGGCCTCCAGATCATGGACGGCGCCGTCGAGATAATAGGAATCGGCGGTCCCGACCACGACATGGACCTTGCCCTCCAGGTCATGGCGCAGGCGTGGCCATTGGGTCTCGATCCGGTGGCCGATATCATAATTTTCCCGCCAATAGGCCGCGACCTGCGCATCGACTGCGCCCGTCACCCGATCGAAGAGCGGCGCCGGCGTCCCGTCCGCACGGCGCGGCGAGAAGGTCCAGTCGAAGGATCGCAACTGGCCGCCGTCCCGGCCCAGCACCGTCTCGATCCCCACCGCCTGCGCGATCGTCGTCTTCACCCCGCCATGGGCGCGCTCCAGCGGACGGGCCGTGCCCTGGGCATCGCGATACATGTTCGCGCCAGGCTGATAGAGGTCGACGCCGATGAAATGCCGGAAATCCAATGGATCGGGTGACGAGGCCCAGCTTCCACCGAAGATGGCGGGATAGCGCACCATCGCCCAGAGCGCGAACCAGCCGCCCGAACTATGGCCGGTCAGGAACCGGCCCGAGGGCCTGGCGTCCATCCGATAGCGGCTTTCGAGCGCCGGGATGATCTCGCGCGTCAGCGCTTCGCCCCAAGGACCATTATTGACGCTGTCGGCAAATTCGGTCGTGCCGGTGGGCGAGGCGAAGTCCAGCGTCACCCAGATCATCGGCGGAATGGCCTTTGTCTCCATCAGGTGCCAGATGCGCGACAATTGCTGCCCGTCCACCCGGTGATTGGTGCCGAACGCACCGGCCGTATAGACCGTGGGATAGGTGACGCCGCCATGGGGATCATAGCCCGGCGGGGTCAGCACCCAGGCGGCGACACTCTGCGGCGTGCCGCGAAAGCGGGTCAGCACTTTCGATACGACCTGTTCGTCGTGCAGATGCGGGCGCGACGCGGTGATCTGCTCGGCGGCGCGCGGCGGCAGGCCGGTGACGTCGAACTGCGCGGGCGCCGGCGGCAATTTGTGATCGAGCGCAATCGATGGCCTGGCGCCTAGCGGCAGACGCAACGTCACCACCTTCGAGACCAGGTCGCCCGGCCCCCGCCCGCCATAATTATAGTCGCCGTCGCGATCGAGCACGACCTGCACCCGATAGTCTCCGGGCGCCAGGGCCGCGAGCCCCTCGGGGAAGGCGCTTTCCCCGGCATCGATGCTGATCGTGCGATCGGACCCGAAACTGGTGATATCGCGGCCCGCCACGAAGATGCGGGCGTCGTCGGGGCCATAGATGTCGATATCCTCGCTCTTGCCATTGTCGGCGCTCAGCGGTGCAGCAAAGAGCAATAACCGTCCCGATGCGTCGTCGCCCAGCGCAGCCGGCAGGCTGATATCGAAACGCGTTTCGGGTGCCGCAGCGCCGATCAGCGCCAGCCCAGACAGGGGAAGTGCAAGCAAGCGGGCCATTGCGGTCATCATCAGGAGATCCTGCCATTTTGCCGGCGCAGGGCAATCAACTGGGCGGCAAGGCCCAGGATCAGCATTGCCAGAAGTACAGCCTGCGATCCCAGCAGCAAGGGCGACTTGAGGTCGGTGACGAACGGATGACCATCCGGCACGCGGCGCAGGATTTCGGTCACGGTCGGCACCATCAGCAGAAACGCCGTGAGGCTGAGGAAGACGGTTTCCAGATAGCGCCGCGCCCGCCCGAGAAAGCGGATATTGTCCACGCCATAGCCGGCGATCAGCAGCAGGATCGTCACCGTGCCGATGCCGTAGCTGACGGGCTGATGCGCCACCAGGAACACGGTGCCGGCACCGATCAGCATGAAGATGAGATAGGCGATGCCCGGTGCCGATCGCGGCATGATCCGGCCATGGCGCGCGAACATATAGGCGGCCAGCGGAATGGCGGGCAGGCTGCCGAGCGTATGGAGCCAGCCCAGAGGCGTTATTCCAAACATGGTCTATGTCTTTCTGTTGGCGGGGGATCGCCGCGCTTATGCGGCAAAGCTGGTGGAGCGGGACAATGCGCGCCATTGCGCGATCTCGGCTTCCATGGCGGCCATCTTGCCTTCGACCAGGCCCAGTGCATCGTCGCCCAGGAACAGGCGGGTCGGCGGTGCCGGCGCTTCCACCAAAGTCAGCAAGGCCTGCGCCGCGCGCGCGGGATCGCCCGGCTGCTGCCCGCTCTTGGCCTGACGCGCCGCCCTTATCGGGTCCATGACCGCGTCATAGTCGGCGATGCTGCGCGGCGTGCGGTCCATCGACCGCCCGGCCCAGTCGGTGCGAAACTGGCCGGGCGCCAGCGCCGTCACATGAATGCCGAACGGCGCCACTTCCTTGCCCAGCGCTTCGGAAATCCCTTCCAGCGCGAACTTGCTGCCGCAATAGAAGCTGATGCCGGGCATGGTGATGAACCCGCCCATGGAGGTGATGTTGACGATATGGCCGCGCCGCCGTTCGCGCATGCCGGGCAGCACCGCCTTCATCATCGCCACCGGGCCGAACACATTGGCCGCGAACTGGCGCTGCAGATCGTCGATCGACGATTCCTCCAGCACGCCCTCATGGCCATAGCCCGCATTGTTCACCAGCACGTCGACCGACCCGGCGCGCCGCTCGGCGTCCGCCACGGCCGCCGGAATCGCGTCCAGATGCGTCACGTCCAGCAGCAGCGGATGCGCGCGTCCGGGCGCCAGCGCCGCAAAGGCTTCGGCATCCTTGGGGTTCCGCACGGTCCCGACGACGGCGTGGCCGGCGTCCAGCGCGCCCTCGGCAAAGGCCCGGCCCAGGCCGGAACTGACGCCGGTAATCAGGAAAGTCTTGGGGATCAGCGCCGACATGGCCTACTCCATGATTTGAACATCAACTATATCATGATATAAATAGCAACATGACGTCCATCAAGCCCCCCTCGACCGGTTCGCGTGGTGAACCGGTGCGCAATCGTGTGATCGACGCGGCCGAACGCCTGCTGCGCGACGGCAAGGCGGAATTTTCGATGCGCGATCTGGCGACCGAAGCGGGCGTCAGTTTCGCCACGCCTTTCAACCAGTTCGGCAGCAAGGCCGCGATCATGCACGCCCTGTCGGCGCGGCGGATCGCCACCGCGACCCAACGCTTCGCGGACAAGCCGCGGCGCGATGATGCCGGCCAGCGCGTGCTGTTGGCGGTCGCCACGGTGGTCGAGCTGATGCTGGAAGAACCACGCGTGAACCGGGCGGTGATGGGGTGGCTCGGCACGCCGGGGCCGACCCATGGCGAAGTGCTGGCGCAGTCCACCGCGCTGTGGACCCTGGCGATCGGTGCTGGCGAGGGCCTGATCGACGGGCACCCAACGCTGCCTGCCCTGGCAAGGCATCTGGCCTTCGGCTTTCGCGGTGTGCTCTCCTTCTGGACCGCGGGCGAGCTACCGGACGAGGAACTTGCCGCTAATGCCCGCGATGTGGCGAACGCCTTGCTCAGCAGCGCAGCCAGGCAGGCCTGATCGCCAAGTCCAGAGCGGGCGGCGCGCCTTATCCGTTCGCGCCCTGCTGGGCCTCGCGATAGGCGCGGGCGGACAGGCCCATGTTGCGCTGGAAGAAGCGGCTGAAATAGGCCGGGTCGGCAAAGCCGATCGAAAAGCCGATCTCGGCAATCGACAGGTTGGAATAGAGCAGGGCCCGCTGCGCTTCGAGCAGGGCGCGCTGGTCCAGCATCTGCGCCGGCGATCGGCCCGCCATCCGCGCGCAGGCGACGCGCAGGGCGGTCTGGCTGACGCCCAGCGCGGCGGCATGGACCGACACCGGTTCGCGCAGGCGGAAGCGCTGCTCGATCCGTTCGCGCAGCCGCGCCACGATCGACGCATGTGGTCCGGCACGCGGGGCGGCGTGGACGGCGGCGCTGCGATGGCGCAGTGCCGTCACCAGCAGCGACAGCATCGCCGCATCGACCGCCGCCCGGTGGCCCGGCGCCGACCAGCTGAGTTCGCGCATCAGATCGGCCACCAGCCGTTCGACTGGCGGCAATTGCGCTGCGCTCATCTCGATCGCGTCGGGCCGCTCGAACAGGCCGGTCAGTTCCGGGCCATGGCGGCCCAGATCCTGCAGATAGGCGTCGGCCATGGTGATGACGAAGCCGGCGGTTTCCTCCAGCCATTTGAAGCCATGCACGGCGGTGGCCGGCACCAGCAGGAAGCTGGGCGCGACGAAGCGCAGCTCCGCGCCATCCGCCTCCATCGCGCCGCCGCCCGAGGTGATGAGGAAGATATGGCTCAGCTCGCTATGAGCATGCGGTTTGATCGTCCATTCGCTGGGACGTGAGCGATCGTCCAGCGTTTCGACATGGACGAAGCCCTCCGCCACCAGCCTGTGGGGCTCCCCATAGAGGTAGAAGGTCGGGAAGGACTGTTTCGACATTGGGCATGGTCCCGTCGGGATGCGCTGGGGCTGATGAATTGTCCAATTAATAGGCTGGTGCGCCCATGTCCATCGCCGGCCGTGCGGATAGGGTAGGCGCATCGGACAAACAGGGGCGCCGTCAGCGCGCCCGGATCATGAGAGGATGCGAATGCGCACCAGCATAGCCATTATCGGCGCCGGCCCGGCCGGCATGTTCCTGGCCCATCTGCTCGCGGCGGGGGGCATTGCCGCGGTCGTGCTGGAACGGCGCGACCGGGCCTATGTCGAGGGGCGGGTGCGTGCCGGCGTGCTGGAACAGGTGACGACCGACCTGATGCATCGGCTGGGCCTCGGCAGCCGGCTCGATCGCGAGGGGCTGGTCCATGGCGGCACCCAGATTTCGCTCGACGGTTCGCTGTTCCGCATCGACATGGCGGCGCTGACCGGCGGCAGCGCGGTCACCGTCTATGGCCAGCAGGAAGTGATGCACGACCTGTTCGAGGCGGCGCCGGAGCGCGGTGTCGAGATCGTCTGGAATGCGCAGGATGTGACGCTGGAGGGGCTGGACGGCGATCATCCCGTGGTCCGCTGGCGCCAGGATGGCGTCACGCAGGCATTGCAATGCGACTATGTCGTCGGCTGCGACGGCTATCATGGCGTCAGCCGCAACAGCATCCCCGCCCATGTGCTGCGCACGTTCGAGCGTGTCTATCCGTTCGGCTGGCTCGGCATATTGGCGGATGTGCCACCCGCCGACCATGAACTCATCTACGCCAATCATGAACGCGGCTTCGCGCTCGCCTCGATGCGCTCGCCCACGCGCAGCCGCTATTATATCCAGTGCGGCCTCGACGAGCAGGTCGAGGACTGGTCCGACGATCGTTTCTGGGACGAGCTTTGCCTGCGCCTTGGCCCCGACGCCGCATCGCGCGTCACCCGCGGGCCGAGCTTCGAGAAGTCGATCGCGCCGCTGCGCTCCTTCGTGTCGGAACCGATGCGCTGGGGCCGGCTGTTCCTGGCCGGCGATGCTGCCCATATCGTGCCGCCGACCGGCGCCAAGGGGCTCAACCTCGCCGCGTCGGACGTCATCATGCTGAGCGAGGCGCTGGTCGACCATTATCGCGGTGGATCGGATGCCGGGCTGGACGGCTATTCCGCCCGCGCTCTGGCGCGTGTCTGGAAGGCGGAGCGCTTTTCCTGGTGGTTCACCTCGATCACGCACCGCTTCCCCGACATGGACGGTTTTGCCCGCCGCATCCAGGCGGCCGAGATCGACTATATTCGCGGGTCGCAGGCGGCGCAGCGCACGCTGGCGGAAAATTATGTCGGCCTTCCGCTGATGGCTGCCTGACGCCTCTGGCCGGGGCGGGGCTTTACCGCCCCGCCGGATGCGGCCTAGACCGGGGCATGAGCGAAGAGAATGACGCGGGGCGCCCCGCAGCGACGATCGTGATCGTGCGCGACCGGCCGGGCGCCGCGCCCGAGCTGCTGATGATGGAACGGGCCGCGACCATGGCCTTTGCCGCCGGTGCGCTGGTCTTTCCGGGCGGCGGCGTCGATGATAGTGACCGGGCGCTGGCCGCCAGTATGTCCAGCGATCTGGCCAGTGACGAGGTCGCAGCACGGATCGCGGCCATTCGCGAGACGATCGAGGAAAGCGGCCTGGGCGTCGGTCTGGCGGGGTCTGTCGATGCCGCCACCGTGTCGGCGATTCGCGCGGGCCTGCTCGGCGGGGCGCCGCTCGGCGATCTTCTGGCGCCGCGTGGCATCGTCCTGGCGCTGGATGCGCTGGTGCCGTTCGCCCGCTGGCACCCGTCTGCACGGGAAAAGGCGATCCGCGTCTATGACACCCGCTTCTATCTCGCCCGCGCGCCGCTGGGGCAGGAGGCAAGCGTCGACGCGACCGAGAATGTTCGTTTGTTCTGGAGCAGCGCCGCCGCGACCATCGCCCGTGCCGATGGCGGCGACGGGCATGTCATCTTCCCGACCCGCCGCAATCTGGAACGGCTGGCGCAATATGACAGTTTCGACGCGCTCGCCGCCCATGCCCGCAGCATCCCGGTGGAAAAGGTGCGCCCCTGGTTCGAGGAGCGCGACGGCGAGCCGCATCTCTGCATCCCGGCGCATCTGGGCTATCCGGTCACGTCGGAACCAATGCGGCAGGTCCGGCGTGGTTAGGGCATGCGCCGCCTTCATCTGACCCTTCGTGCCCTTGTCATTGTCGCTGTCATCCTTGGCCTGCTCTGGGTCGGATACGCGCTGCTGCGCCAGCGACCGCAGGATCTGCCCTGGACCAGGCTGGACCTGTCGCAGCCGGTCGGCCTGTTCACCGGTCGCAAGCTCGCCGCCCTGACCGGCGACCGGGCGCAATGCCTGGCGCTGCTCGACCGGGCGGGCATTGCCTATACGGCGATGAAGCCGGGTGGGGGCGAGGGGCAGTGCGGCTATGCCGACGCGGTCCGGCTGAAGGCGGAAAAGGGCATGATCGCCTTGTCACCCGCCGGGGTGGCGCCGTCCTGCCCGGTGGTTGCCGCCCTGCGCGTCTGGGAATGGCAGGTGGTGCAGCCCGCCGCCCAGCGCCTGTTCGGCCAGCCGGTGCGCTCCATCACCCATTTCGGTTCCTATAGCTGCCGGCGCATGTACGGTCGCAGCCAGGGCGACTTCAGCGAACATGCCACGGCCGACGCGATTGATGTCGCGGGCTTCGTGCTGGCCGATGGCCACCGGATCAGCGTGGTCGGCGACTGGAAGGGGCAGGGCAAGGACGCCGCCTTCCTGCGTGACGTGCGCGATGGCGCCTGCGGCCTTTTCTCGACCGTGCTCTCGCCCGACTATAATGCCGCCCATCGCGACCATTTCCACCTCGATCAGGCGGAACGCGGTGCGACGGGCTGGCGGGCATGTCGTTAAAGGCCTTTACTGCCCGTAGCCAGCCTGCTTGGCCAGGCTGACGGCTTCGCGCGCGGCGGCGAGCAGGGCGCCGCTCTTGGCCTCGCATTCGCGCTGCTCATATTCGGCGGTCGAATCGGCGACGATGCCAGCGCCGGCCTGGACGTGCATCACGCCATCCTTCAGCACGGCGGTGCGCAGCACGATGCAACTGTCCATATTGCCGTCCGGTCCGAAATAGCCGACGCCGCCGGCATAGGCGCCGCGCGTTTCCGGCTCCAGTTCGGCGATGATCTCGCAGGCGCGGACCTTGGGCGCGCCCGACACGGTGCCGGCGGGGAAGCCCGCGAACAGCGCGTCGATCGCATCCTTTTCGGGCGCCAGACGGCCGACCACGTTCGACACGATGTGCATTACATGGCTGTAGAATTCGACCGTATAGCTTTCCGTCACGGTAACGCTGCCGGCGCTGGCGACGCGGCCGACATCGTTACGGCCCAGGTCCAGCAGCATCAGATGCTCGGCCCGTTCCTTGGGATCGTCGAGCAGGCTGGCGCGGTTGGCGGCGTCCTCCACCGCATTCTTGCCGCGCGGGCGGGTGCCGGCGATCGGCCGGATCGTCACTTCGCCATCGCGGGCGCGGACCAGGATTTCCGGGCTCGACCCGATCAGCGCAAAGCCGGGCAGGTCGAGATAATAGAGGAAGGGCGACGGGTTGATCCGGCGCAGTGCGCGATAGAGCGCGATCGGCGGCAGGGTGAACGGGCTGGTGAAGCGCTGCGCCAGCACCACCTGGAAGATGTCGCCTGCGACGATATAGTCCTTGGCGCGGTCGACCATCTGCGCGTAGCGGCCCGGTTCCAACACCGGCGTCACGTCGATCTCGGCAATGTCGGCCGGGGCGGGCACGGCCGGCAGCGGCGCAGCCAGGCGCGCGGCGGTCGCGTCGATCCGCTCCAGCGCCTGCGCGATGGCCTTTTCCGCGTCGGCGGCCTGATCCTTCCATACCGGGGCGACCAGGAACAGGGCGTCGGCCAGGCGATCGAACACCAGGATGACGGTCGGCCGCACGAACAGCATGTCGGGCAGGGCGATGTCGTTGGCGGCCGGGCGGGGCAGCTTTTCGACCAGGCCTACCGTCTCATAGCCGAAATAGCCGACCAGACAGGCGAGTGCGGCTGGCAGGGCGGGGTCCAGATCGGCGCGGCATTCGGCCACGAGTGCGCGCAGCGCCTGCAACGCATCCTGTTCGGCCAGGACGAAGGCGTCGCGATCGGTCGCCCATTGGCGGTTGATCTCGCCCTTTGCCCCCTCGGCGCGATAGACGAGGTCGGGGGCCAGGCCGATCAGGCTGTAGCGGCCACGCACCGCGCCGCCCTCGACCGATTCCAGCAGGAAGTCGCCCCGGTCCGGCTCGAACAGCTTGAGCGCAGCGGAGATCGGCGTGTCGGTGTCGGCAATCTGCCGCCGCCACACCAGGCCCGAACGACCCTGTGCCAGTGCCGCGCGAGCGACGGCCGTGCCGTCCACCATTCCCCCCTGCGCCGCCATCTTACTGCTCGCCGCTGTTGGTGGCGGACAGCGCCTTCTGGGCTTCGGCCACGGCGTTCGCCTTGCGGGTCACGCCCATGTCCTTCTCGATCGCGCGCTCGAACTGGGCGCCATATTCCTCGCCCACGACGTCGCCGAGCTGGGTGCGGACCTGGTTCAGCAATTCGGGCTGACCGGCGGCGTCGCCACGCTTGATGGCGTTCAATTGCACCACGAAGGTGCCGCGATCCTGGCCGATCGGCAGGGTCTTCACGCTGTTGGCGGCCATCGAGAAGAGGATGGCGATTTCCGCCGGCGGGCGCTGCTGGCCGCGCATCAGGTCGGCGCGACGGCCACCCACGACCTGCGGGGCGGGCAGCTTGACGCCGGCCTGGGCCAGCGCATCGGCCAGCTTGGTGCCCTTGGCGACCTTGGCGCGGATGTCCTCGGCCACCTTCTGCGCCTTCTCATAGCCCTGGCTCAGCTTGTACTGCGCCACGACCAGCGGCTTGATCTTGGCGAGCGGCGGCGGGGCGGGGGCGACGATGTCGCCCGGCGCGGCCAGCGCATAGCGCTTGTCGGCGGTGATCGGCACCAGCTGGGCATCATCGTCGGCGCTCATCGCGAAGACGGGGGCCAGCAGCGGCTGCAGGTCGCTGTTGGGCTGATAGGTCTCGTCCTCGACCTGCTTGCCGCTCGACACCAGCAGCGGCGAGGTTTCCAGCTTCAGGCCATTATCCTTCGCGACTTCCTCGAAGGTGCCGCCATTGGCGATCTGATCCTCGATCTTGCCGGTGAAGTCGGTCAGCAGCTGCTTTTCCTTCTGGGTGCGCAGCGTCGCAATGATTTCATCGCGCACCGACGCCAGCGCACGGGCCGGGACATTGTTGAGCGCGGTGACGCGCAGCACGATCCAGCCGAGCGAACCACGGACCGGGCCGACCAGTTCGCCCTGCTTGGCGGCAAAGGCGGCGTCGGCGACCGGCTTGGACGCGGTGGCGGCCAGCGCCTCGCGGCTCTGGTCGGTCAGGGTCGATACGGCCAGGCCCGCACCCTGGGCGGCGGCGGCCAGCGTCTTGCCGGCCTTCACCTGGTCGGCGATTGCCTTGGCGCCCGCCTGGGTCGGCAGCACCAGTTGCTCGACGCTGCGATTTTCCTTGGCGGCATAGGCCGCCTTGTTCTGGTTGTAGGCGGCGGTGATTTCCGCCTCGGTCGGCTGGGCCGCCTGGGCGAAACGCTCGCTGTCGATCACGGCATAGCGGATGCGGCGCTGTTCCGGGATGGTGTAGCGCGCGGCATTCTTCTTGTAGAAATCGGCGACCTGCGCGTCGGTCGGCTCCTTGGCGTCCAGGAAGGCGGCGGCCGGGATCGCGGCGATCGTGCCCTGGCGTTCTTCCAGCAGCAGCGATGCATAGGGCAGCGCCACGCTGTCGGGCAGCTTCACGCCCAGACCGACCGGGGCCAGCAGCTGGCGCTGCAGGATTTCACGGCTGATATCGTCGCGCAGCGACTGTTCGCTGATCCGCTCACGCTGCAGCAGGGCGCGAAAATTATCCTGGCTGAAATTGCCGGCCGCGTCCTGGAAGGCGGGGATCTGCGCGATCTGCGCATCGACCAGCCGCTTGCTGATATGGACGCCCTGATCGCTGGCGAACTGCTTGAGCGTCAGCGCGGCAACCAGCTGGTCGAACACCTGCTTGCCACCACCCTGGGCAAAGAAATCGCCGATCTGCATGCCCGGATTTTCGCGGCGCGCATTTTCGAACACGCGCTGGATGCGGTCCTGCAGCTCGCTCATGCGCAGCTTGGAACCGCCGGCCTTGGCGACGGTGTCGCCGCCGCCCAGGCCGGTCCCGAACTTGCCGCTGGAAATGTCGCCCAGGATGAACGCCGCCGCGATCAACCCCAGAAAGAGGATCGCGAAAAAGGCGCCGAATTTGGAACGGATGAAACTGCGGAAGACAGAGAGCATGAGAATGTCCGGTTTTTATGCGGCGATATGGCGGCCCGCTTTAGGGGCGGATCGACCCGGCGGCAAGTGCGGCCGTGGCGGACGGTCTGGACAAATGCTGCATCGCCGTCCATCGGCTTGATTGCCTGAAAGCGGAACCAGGAGACGCGGTGCATGCCGTGGGGACCCGCTGCGGGCACGTGCAGCAATAATCACAAGGGGACTTGGACCGATGAGCAGGCGCAAGCTGGTGGTCGGCAACTGGAAGATGAACGGGATGCGCGCGCATCTCGACGAGGTGGAGGCGATCGGCAAGCTCGCCGCGCAGCATCCGGCGGTGGAAGTCGGGCTTTGCCTGCCGGCCACGCTGATCATGGCCGGGTCGCAGCTGAGGGGCGCAGCCTTCATCGGCGCCCAGAACTGCCATATGGAACTGAGCGGCGCCTATACCGGCTCGCTGTCGGCCGAGATGCTGATCGAGGCGGGGGCTACCTGGGTCATCACTGGCCATAGCGAACGGCGCGAGACGCGCGGCGAGACAAACGCCGATGTTGCCGCCAAATCGGTCGCCGCCCATGCCGCGGGCATGAAGGTGATCCTGTGCGTGGGCGAAACGCTCGCCGTGCGCGATGCTGGCGATGCCGACGAAGTGGTCACCGCCCAGTTGCTCGCCTCTCTGCCCGAAGGCGCAAGCGCCGACTGGCTGGCCGTTGCCTATGAACCCATCTGGGCGATCGGCACCGGCCGCATCCCGACGCTGGAGGCGATCCAGTCGATGCACGCCACCCTGCGCGCCGCGCTTGCCAGCCGGATCGGCCAGGAACAGGCCGATGCCATGCGCATCCTCTATGGCGGATCGATGAACGGCGACAATGCCGCCGAGATCATCGCCCTGCCGGACGTCGACGGCGGTCTGGTCGGCGGCGCCAGCCTGTCGGCCGCCAAGTTCGAACCGGTGATCGCCGCCGCGGATTGATGCCGAACGCCCTCTCTTCGTGCGGAAGAGGGGGCATTCTGGCCTGATGCGAGTCGGGCTCGTTGCTGGCTGTGCGTTGAAGGGGCTGGCTATCTTCACTCCGTTCGCCCTGAGCGAAGTCGAAGGGCGCTGCTGAGCGAAGGCGAAGCTATTGCCTCGCTCCGCTCGGCCGAGGGCTTCGACTTCGCTCAGCCCGAACGGTTCTTTCACTGTTCAGACTTGATTATATGGGCCATTGCAAGCCATCCGCAGCACCCTCTGCACGCGCCCTCATCCATGCCTTCGTTCATATCGACAGGCTCGCCGGTTGCCCCGGCGGCCCATCATCGCTATGTGCGCGCCAACGCATTCCTTCATTGGACAGAAAAGAACCCGCATGTTCACCTTCCTTCTCGTCGTGCAGGCGATCGTCGCTGCCCTGCTGGTCACCGTCATTCTGATGCAGAAGTCGGAAGGTGGCGGTCTGGGCGTCGGTGGCAGCCCGGCCGGGCTGATGTCGGCGCGCGGCGCGGCGGATTTCCTGACGCGTTCGACCACGATCCTGGCGACCATCTTCGTCCTGCTGTCGATCACCCTGGCGGTCATCGCCTCGGTCCGTCATGCAGGCGGCGACATCGATACCTCGCTGGTCAAGTCGGCCCCCGCCACGCAGGCCCCCGCGCCCGCGACCGGCAACGCCGAACCGCTGGCCGGTGCGGCCAGTGCCGCCGGCAATGGTTCGGCAGCGAACGGCGCAGTTCCGCTCGCTAACTGACCTTTTCGTCGTTCATCGCCATATTTTTTGCGAGCGTGCGGATTCGCGCGCTTGCTCAACTCGTTTGTATAAGGCTAAGCCTCTTCTCCCATGACGCGGTATATTTTCATCACCGGCGGCGTGGTCTCCTCGCTTGGTAAGGGCCTCATGGCCGCATCCTTGGCAGCGCTGTTGCAGGCGCGGGGCTATCGCGTGCGAATCCGGAAATTCGACCCCTATCTCAACGTCGATCCGGGCACGATGTCGCCCTATCAGCATGGCGAAGTCTATGTGACCGACGACGGGGCGGAAACCGACCTCGATCTTGGCCATTATGAACGCTTTACCGGCGTGTCGGCGCGCCAGTCGGACAATGTCACCCAGGGCCGGGTCTATCAGACCATCATCCAGCGCGAACGGCGCGGCGACTATCTGGGCGCGACCGTCCAGGTCATCCCGCACGTCACCGACGAGATCAAGGCGTTCGCCACGGCGGAGACCGACGATCTCGACTTCGTGCTGTGCGAAATCGGCGGCACCGTCGGCGACATCGAATCGCTGCCCTTCATGGAAGCGATTCGCCAGCTCCATAATGATCTTGATCGCGGCCAGTCGATCTTCGTCCACGTGACCCTGGTGCCCTATCTTGCGGCAGCCGGCGAACTGAAGACCAAGCCGACCCAGCATAGCGTGCGCGAGCTGACCTCGCTCGGCATCCAGCCCGACATCCTGCTGTGCCGCGCCGAACATCCGCTGCCCGAAAGCGAGCGCAAGAAGATCGCCCTCTTCTGCAATGTCCGTCCCGAGGCGGTCATTCCGGCGCTCGACGCCAAGAGCATCTATGCCGTGCCCGAGCAATATCATGCCGAGGGGCTCGACAATGAAGTGCTGCGCGCCTTCGGCATCACCGATGCGCCCGCGCCGTCGATGGACCGCTGGACCGACATCATGGATCGTCAGCTCAACCCCGAGGGCGAAGTGACGATCGGCGTGGTCGGCAAATATGTCGGCCTGCTCGACGCCTACAAGTCGCTGCACGAAGCGCTGCACCATGGTGGCCTTGCCAACCGGGTGAAGGTCAACATCAAGTGGATCGACGCCGAACTGTTCGAGAAGGGCGACGACCTCGCCGCCAGCCTCGAACCGATGCACGGCATCCTCGTCCCCGGCGGCTTTGGCGTGCGCGGGTCGGAGGGCAAGATCGCATCGGTCAAGTTCGCGCGCGAACGCGACGTGCCCTTCTTTGGTATCTGTCTTGGCATGCAGATGGCCTGCATCGAAGGCGCGCGGAACACGGCGGGGATCGAGAATGCCTCGACCACCGAGTTCGGCGAAACCAGCGAGCCGGTCGTCGGCCTCATCACCGAATGGATGAGCAAGGAAGGCCTGCAGAAGCGCACCGCCGAGACCGATCTGGGCGGCACCATGCGTCTGGGCGCCTATCCGGCTAAGCTGGCGGGCAACAGCGTCGTCGCCGGCATCTATGGCAGCAAAGACATCAGCGAGCGTCACCGCCACCGCTATGAAGTCAATGCCGGCTATCGCGAACCGCTGGAAAAGGGTGGCCTGATTTTCTCGGGCATGTCGCCGGATGGCACGCTGCCCGAAATCGTCGAGCGGCCCGACCATCCCTGGTTCGTGGGCGTGCAGTTCCACCCGGAACTCAAGTCCAAGCCGTTCGACCCGCACCCGCTGTTCGCCAGCTTCATCGAAGCGGCGGTCAAGCAGAGCCGGTTGGTATAAAGCGTTTTCGAAGTAGGCGGGATCGCCTGCTGACTCGGAAAACGCGCAAAATAAGAACTGGAACAGTCGAACCGATACAATCGGATCGGCTGTTCCAGGATAAACGGGGCCGAAAGGCCCCGTTTATCGTTTCAGCCCTTCGGCGCGTCGAACAGATTGCGATATTGGCGCGGCTGGCAGCGCAGATATTGCGGCGCGGCCTTCACCGAAGCGCCCAAATGCGCGGCCGCGTGCCAGGGCCAGCGCGGATCATAGAGGATGGTGCGGGCGATCGCGATCAGATCGGCGTCGCCGGTGCCGATGATCGCTTCGGCCTGTTCGAAATCGGTGATCAGGCCGACGGCGATCACCGGCATGTCGATCGCCTGCTTGACCGCGCGGGCCAGCGGCACCTGATAGCTCGGCCCCACCGGAATATCCTGGCGCGGGTCTAGGCCGCCGCTCGACACATGGATGGCGCTGCAGCCGCGCGCTTCCAGCGCCTTGGCGAAGGCGATCGTCTGTTCGATGTCCCAGCCGCCATCGACCCAGTCGGTGCCCGACACGCGCATCGTCACCGGCTTGTGCGCGGGCAGGGCCGCGCGCACCGCGTCGAAAATCTCCAGCGGCAGGCGCATCCGCTTTTCCAGGCTGCCGCCATAATCATCGTCGCGCTGGTTGGAGAGCGGCGAGAGGAACTGGTGCAGCAGATAGCCATGGGCGCCATGGAGTTGCACCGCATCGATGCCGATCGCGTCAGCCCGCTTCGCTGCCGCGACGAAGGCATCTCGCAGCCGCTCGATCCCGGCCTGGTCCAGCGCCATCGGCGCGTTGGTGCCCGGCGTGAAGGGCAGGGCGGAGGGGGCGACCGTCTGCCAACCATTGACCGCGTCGGGCGCGATCTGCGCGCCGCCCTTCCATGGCACTTCGGTAGATGCCTTGCGCCCGGCATGGCCGAGCTGAATCGCGATGGGCATGTCGCTATGGCGCCGCACGCCGTCCAGCACACGCTGCATCGCCGCCTGCGTGGCATCATCCCACAGGCCGACATCGGCATGGCTGATCCGCCCCTCGGGCAGCACTGCGGTCGCCTCGATCGTCAGCAACGCCGCGCCCGACAGGGCAAGCTGGCCGAGATGAATGAGGTGCCAGTCGTTCATCTCGCCGTCGACGGCGGAATATTGGCACATCGGCGCGATCACGATGCGGTTGTCGAGGGCAAGGCCGCCGACATCGAAGGGCTGGAACAGCTTGGGAGCGCTCATGCAGGTCTCCAGAAGTGGGAGAGGGAGAGAAGGCCCGCAAGATAGGAAGCCGGCCGGGCGGCCGAAAGGGGGCGTCTCTCGCGGTCGCAAGATGGTCCGGTCTTCAAAATGTCATTAATCGGTCATCGCGGTGCAGCGCTTCGGAAACGCCGCTGTCGCGCAGCTTTCCTAATCGCGACCCCGACCAGAGGGGACTCGATCATGACCAGGATTTTTGCGGCATCCATCAGCCTGTTCGCACTCGCGATCGCCGGCACCGCCCATGCGCAGCAGCCGCTGCCCGAGGAGGATGGCGGCATCGTCGTCACCGGCCAGCGCGCGCAGTTGCAGCGTTCCATCGACCAGAAGCGGGCGGCGCTGGGCATCGTCGATGTGACTGCGTCCGACGATATGGGCCAGCTTCCCGACAAGAATGTGGCCGAAGCGGTCGAGCGCCTGCCCGGCGTCGGCGTCCAATATGACCAGGGCGAGGGACGCTATGTCGCGGTGCGCGGCGTGCCCTCCAGCCTCAACGGCTATACCATCAATGGCTTCGAGATCGGCAATCCCGACGGGCTCGACCGGCGCCTGCCGCTCGACATCCTGTCGGGCCAGCTTTTGAAGCAGGTGGAGGTCGCCAAGGTGAAAACCGCCGACCTGACCGGCCAGGGCATCGGCGCGACCATCAACCTCGTCACCCAGACCGCCTTCGACTTCGACGATCGCTTCATCTTCCAGGCGAACGGGCAGGTCGGCTATCAGGAACTGCGCAAGGGCGACCAGCCGATCAAGGGCGATGTCACCATCGGCACCCGCTTCGGCACGGACGAACAGTTTGGCATCCTGCTGGGCGCCAGCTATTCCGACCGCACCTATACCAGCTATGGCATCTATCCCGATGACTGGACGCCCGACGCCGATGCCGCGCGCGGCGCCGTACCGGTCAACATCAAATATAATGACTATCGCCTCAAGCGTGAGCGGATCGGCGCGGCCGGCTCGTTCGACTGGCGCGGCGAGAGCGTCCAACTCTATGTTCGCGGCATCTATTCCAAATTCTCCGAGGATGAGTATCGCCAGCGCTTCCGGCTCGATTTCTCCGACATCGACTGGGATGCCAATGGGCTGACCGGCATTGCCTCCACCAGCGAGCAGCGTTCCGACCTGCGTCTGGAATATAAGGAAAAGTCGGTCCTGTCCTTCATGGCCGGCGGCACGGCCGCGCTGGCTGACAACTGGTCGCTCGATTTCGGAGCGGCGCGCACCCGCAACGAAGTGATCGAACCCAATCAGCTCTGGCAGTTCCGGGGCAATCCCGGCGCGGTCGCGGTCGATTTTTCGGACAAGCTGTTTAGCGCCGTGCCGGTCGACGGTTATCTCGATCCGTCGGACCTGGGCTTCCGCCAATATTCGGCGCAGGATGAATATGGCCTGGAAAAGACATGGCAGGGCCGGCTCGACCTCACCGGCAAGCTGCCGACGATCGGCCAGAACAGCTTCGTCAAGTTCGGCGCCAATGGCCGCTGGACCGACAAGCGCTTTGATTCCTCCAATGACGTCTATGGGCGCGGCAGCAGCGCCAACCGCTTCACCCTGGATGGCCTGTCTGGCGACACCGTCATCGTGAAGCTGGGCGATGGCCGCAATTATTTCCTCGGCCCGGTGATCGATGCCGACCTTGTCGATGCCTATACCCAGGGCAAGCTGGGCGGCGCGCAGTTCGTGCTCAACGAAGCGACCAGCCTGGCCAATGAAACGCTGAGCGATTTCGACCTCAGCGAGAATGTCTATGCCGGCTATGCCATGGCCAATCTCGACTTTGGCGCGCTGTCGGTCACGGGCGGCCTGCGGGTCGAGCGGACCGAACTGGACATTGACGGCTATCTGCTGGAAGGCGACGTCGTCCGCCCGACGTCGGGCCGCACCCGCTATAGCAACTGGCTGCCCAGCCTGGTGGTGCGCGTGACCCCGTCGCACGACACCGTCTTCCGCCTTGCCTATTCGCGCAGCATCGGCCGGCCCAGCTATGCCGACCTGTCGCCGGGCGGCACCGTCACGGTGGAGGGCGCGGACGAGATCAGCGTGTCGAGCGGCAATCCGGCGCTCAAGCCCTATGTCGCGGACAATCTCGACATGTCGGCCGAATGGTATTTCGCGCCCGGCGGCCTGATCAGCGTCGGCGCCTTCGCCAAGTTCATCCGCAACCCGATCTTCACGCAAAGCTATACCATCAATGACGGCAGCTTTGGCGGCGTTGCCTATGACCGGATCAATTTCAGCCAGACGCTCAACGCCGACAAGGGCGATATCATCGGCCTGGAAGCCGCCTGGCAGCAGCAGTTCACCTTCCTGCCGGGCCTGCTCTCGGGTCTTGGCATGAACCTCAACCTCACCCTGATCGACTCCAGCCTGCGCATGCCCGACCGTGGCACCGTCGCCTTCCCCGAACAGTCCAAGCTGCTCTGGGGGGCGCAGCTCTTCTACCAGAAGGGCGTTGTCGAAGCGTCGGTCGCCTATCATCATACCGGCCGCGCCTTGCTGTCGGCGGGTGATATCCGCCTCAACGACCAGTATAATGACGATCTGCGTCGTCTGGACGCGAAGATCGGGGTGGATGTGACGAAGAATGTGCGCCTCTTTGCCGAAGGGCAGAATCTGACCGACGAGCCGACCCGCCAATATCAGGGCGGCGTGCGCGACTGGGTGATCCAGAATGAACGCTATGGTCGCACCTTCTACGTCGGGGCCTCGGTCAAATGGTAAGGGCGCTGCTTGTCGGAACCGCGCTGCTGGCACTGGCCGGCGCGGCGGTCGCGCAGCAGGCGACGGAGGCCCCGTCGCCGCCGCCATCTCCCGTCAGCATGCGGATCAAGGCATCGGAGGCGCATCAGGGCGCAGCCTCCGACGGCACTTATGTCTATGCGATCGATAATGACCGGATCGGCAAATATCGCATCGCCGACGGCCGGCGCGTGGCGCAGTGGCAGGGGGAGCGCCGCCTTTATCCGCACATGAACAGTTGCACCGTGGTCGGCGTCGAACTGGTCTGCGCCGCGTCCAACTATCCGGCCGTGCCGCAGACCAGCGCGGTCGAGATTTTCGATACGAAGACGCTGAAACATGTCCGCAGCGTCAGTCTGGGCTTTGGCCCCGGATCGCTGACCGTCATGGATCGGCATGCCGGCAAATGGTGGGCGGTCTTCGCCAATTATGAGGGCAAGGGCGGCGAGCCGGGGCGCGACTATCGCTATACGCTGCTGGTGCGGATGGACGACGCCTTCCGGGCGGAGGCAAGCTGGGCCTTCCCGGCCGATGTGCTGAGCCGCTTTGCGCCGAAAAGCTGCTCGGGCCTCAGCTGGGGCGCCGACGGGCTGATCTATGCCACCGGTCATGACCGGCCCGAAGTCTATGCGCTGAAACTGCTCGAGGCGGGATCGGTGCTGGAGCATGTCGGCACGATCGGCATTGCCACCCCCGGCCAGGCGATCGACTGGGATCCCAAGGCGCCCCGGCGCCTCTGGTCGATCGGCCGGGGTGCTGGCGAGATGGTGGCGAGCGAAATGCCGCCGGTCCGATAGGGCGGCTCAGCGCACCTTGAGCCCCAGTTCGGCGAGCAGTTCGCCGGCCTGGTCGCGCGAGATGGTGGCGCCGCGAAAGCGGCTGGCATCGCCCAGATGGACGCCGCCTATGTCCGCGCCGCGCAGGTCGGCGCCCTCGAACCGGGCACCGTCCAGCATCGCCTCGCGCAGGCTGCAGCCCTCGAAACTGGTCATGCGGAAATCGCATTTGCGCAGGTCTGCCTGCGAGAAATCGATGCGGCTCAGCCGTTGCTTGCGGAAGGACAGGCCGGGCAGGCGCGCGTCGATCAGCAGGCATTCCGCCATGTCGACCTCCAGCGCGCGCAGGTCCGACAGGTCGGCGCCGGTCAGCTTGCACTGGGCCAGCCGGGCGCCCTCCAGCCGCGCCCGCCGCAGCACGGCATTGTTGAAATCGCATCCGGTCAGCACCGCGTCGCTGAGGTCGCAGCCGGTGAAAGTCGCGCCGCCGCCCCGGCAGCCCTGCCAGCGCGTGCGCTCCAGCATGGCGCCGGCCAGATCGGCATTGCGCAGGTTGCAGCGCTCGAACTGCCAGCCGGTAAGGTCGAGCTGCGTCAGTTCCGCCGCCTCCAGATCGCAGTCGATCAGGACGTGGGGCGTGCCCGCCAGGGCAATGATGTCGGCGCGCGCCAGTTGCTGCCCGGTACGCGCGGGCAGGGCATCCATGTCGGTCATGCCGCTATCTATGCCTTGGGCGTCAGCTTGAGCAGGCGGCCCTGCGACTTGCCGCCATCCTCCAGCAGCCACAGCGCGCCGTCCGGCCCCTGTTCGACCTCGCGGATGCGCGCGCCCATGTCCCACTGGTCGGCCTTTTCCGCATCCTCGCCGTCCAGCTTCACCCGCACCAGCGACTGGCTCGACAGGCCGCCGATGAACAGCGATCCCTTCCATTGCGGGAACAGGTCGCCCGAATAATAGATCAGGCCGCCCGGCGAGATCACCGGATTCCACCAGACCTTCGGCGCCTCATAGCCGTCGCCGGGCTTGTGATCGGGAATGTCGCGGCCGTCATAATGGCTGCCGTTCGACGCCTTGGGCCAGCCATAGTTGAGGCCGGGCTTGATCAGGTTGACCTCGTCGCCGCCCTGCGGTCCCATTTCCTGTTCCCACAGGCGCCCGTCCTTGTCGAAGGCGATGCCCAGCAGATTGCGATGGCCATAGGACCAGACCGCCGGGTTGAAGCCCTTGGCGCTGAGCGGATTGCCCGCCGCCGGCGTGCCGTCGAGGTTCAGGCGCAGCACCTTGCCCAGGGTCGATTTGGGGTCCTGTGCCGGGTCGAACTTCTGTCGCTCGCCATTGGTGAAGAAGAGATATTTGCCGTCCGGCGAGAAAGCGATGCGGCCCGAATAATGGCCATTGCCCTCGACATAGTCGCTGGCGCGGAAAATGACCTTCACGTCCGCCAGCCTGGTCGTGCCGTCGCTCGCCTGGTCGAAGATGCCGGTGGCGAGCGCCACGCCCTTGCCGCCGGCACGATCGCCTTGGCCGACCTCGGAAAAGCTGAAATAGACTTTCTTGTCCTGCGCGAATGTCGGGGAGGGGACGATGTCCATCAGCGCGCCCTGACCTGCGCTATCGACCTTGGGGATGCCGGCGACCGGGATCTTGGTGCCGTTCTTCGGATCGAACAGAATCATCTCACCGGCCTTTTCGGTGATCAGCATCCGCCCGTCGGGCAGGAAGGTCATCGCCCAGGGTGATTCGAAATCGGCAATCACCGATGTCTTGAACGGCTTTTCCCCAGCGGTCGCACCGGCATTCTGGCCGGTCGCATTGTCCGCCGAACAGGCCAGCAGGGCGAGGGGGAGAGTGACGGCCATCACGCGCAGCATGGGAAACTCCTGTTATAATATTCGCGGGGGGAAAGCCGATTTTTCGGCGGGGGGTTCCATGCCCGCATCCTCCACCGGATGCGGGCATGGATGCAAGCCTCATCGGCGATCAGCCGATTTCTTAAGCTTCTGCCGCTAGAGAACTGAGCGGCAAGAGGGGGAATATGGTGCTGCACGGCGTATCGGATTTCGATGCTGCGTGCGCGCAGGCAGGCGCCTTGCGCGTCGAGCCGCTATGCCTTGCCGACGCGCTGGAATCGACCGCGCTGGCCCGCGCCTGGGAAAGGCTGGAGGCGCGCGCCGACTGGCCGACCCAGACCCGCCTGTTCGCGGCCACGCTGAACGATCGGATTGCCGCCGGGCCGAGCCGCATCATGACGGTTTGGGCTGGCGCCGATCTGGTCGCGCTGCTGCCGCTGTGCCGCGATGGTGGCGCACTGGCCCGCTGGCGGATGATCGGCGCGCGCGAGACCTATGAACCTGGCGACTTGCTGTGCAACGGGACGGCGGCGGCAGATGCGCTGGCCGGCGCGATCGCGCGTTTGCCGCATCCCTTGCTGCTCGATCGCATTTCGGCCGGGTCGCCCTTGATCCCCGCACTGGCGCGGGCGGTGCGGCGGCGCGGGCGGCTGGTCGTGCGACCGGCCATGGCCTGTCCCCATATCGCGCTGGATGAGGGGTGGCGCGACCCGGAAAGCCGCTTCAACGCCGGTCGCCGCTCCGATTTCCGTCGTGCCCGGCGCAAGGCGGAAGGGTGTGGCATGCTCCAATGCGAGACGCTGGCGCCGGATGCCGACAATTTCGATGCCTTGTTCGACGAGGCCGTCGCGGTCGAGGCGCAGGGCTGGAAGAGCGAGGCCGGCACCGCCATCGCCACCGACCCGCGCCAGGCGGCGATCTTCCGCGCCTTCTTCCGCGCGGTGGCGCAGCGCGGCGACCTGCGCATCTCCTTCCTGCGGATTGATGGCCGCGCCATCTCGATGCAGATGGCGGTGCTGTGGAACGGCCGCTACTGGCTGTTCAAGATCGGCCATGACGCGGCCTTCAACGCCTGTTCGCCGGGCGGGCTGCTGATGCTCCATGCCATCGGCTGGGCGGCGCAGGCGCGGCTGCACAGTTTCGAATTTCTCGGCGTTGCCGAACCCTGGATTCGCAAGCTCTGGACCCAGACGGAGCATGACTGCGTCCAGTTGCGCACCTATCCCTATAATCTGCGCGGCGCGGCGGCCTTTGCGGCGGACGCTATTGTCTGGTCGCGGCAACGGCTGTGGCGGCGGTGAAAGGCGGGGCCGCCTGGCGCCTGTTGCGGGACACGCGTTATGCCCTGCCCGGCGCGCTGGGGCGGGTCATCCCGGCACCCGACGCCCCCCATGCGGTGGCGATCGCCCGGCAACAGGCCCGCGCCGGCGCTGCCACCACGATCGGCTATTTCGAAGGGGCGGGGGGGGATCCCTCGTCGATCATGGCCGCCTATGCGCGGGTGGCACAGCGGGCGCGCGGCCTTGACCTCAGCCTGTCGGTAAAGGCGCCGCCGCTGCGTTTCGATCCGGTCAGCCTGCGCGAACTGGCGCAGATTGCGCGCCAGTCCGGCCTGTCGCTGGTGTTCGACGCCCATGGCCCGCAGGATGCGGACGAGACGCTGGCGGCGGTCGAACGGCTGCTGCCCGACTTTCCCGATACCGGCATCGTCCTGCCCGCCCGCTGGCAGCGCAGCGTGGCCGATGCGGCCCGGCTGCGCGACAGCAGCGCGCCGGTCCGGCTCGTGCGCGGTGAATGGCCCGACCCGGCGGGCGATGCCGTCGATCCCGATGCCGCTTATCTGACGCTGGTCGAAGCGCTGGCCGGCCGCGCGGCACCGGTCGCGATCGCCACCCATCGCCCCGCGCTGGCCGACCGGGCGCTGGCCCTGCTGCGCAACGCCGGCACGCCGTGCAGCCTGGAGCAGTTGCGGGGCCTGCCGGGCCGTCGTTGCCGGGCGGTGGCGCGGGGGCAGGGGGTGCCGGTGCGCCTCTATGTGCCGTTCGGTCCCGGCTGGATTCCCTATGCGCTGGACCGGGCGCTGGCCCGGCCCTATCTGCTGGCGTGGCTGTGGCGCGACTGGACGGGCCGCGCAGACCCCTGAAATAGCGCATTTTACGAAAGATGTTGCAGGTCATTGGCAACCTGCCTATATGGATATTGCTTCCTTACATCGTCACACATGTCAGGGTCGCAGGCACCAAGCCTGCGGCGGCAACAAGCAGCTATATATTTCTGGCCTATCTGATTTCTGGAGTATCCATGGCGGACATCGCCGAACTGACCGCATTGATCGAGCCCGAGGTAAAGGCCCTGGGGTTCGACCTCGTGCGCATCAAGCTGTTCGGATCGGGCGACGAATATACGCTGCAGATCATGGCCGAAGACCCGAAGACCAAGCAGTTGGTCATCGAGGATTGCGCCGCGATCTCGCGCCGCCTGTCCGACGTGATGGATGAAGTCGACCCGATCGAGGAAGCCTATCGTCTGGAAGTCAGTTCGCCCGGTATCGACCGGCCGCTGACCCGCTTGCACGATTTTCTCGAATGGGCGGGCCATGAAGCGAAAATTTCCGCGACCGAAGTGGTCGAGGGGCGCAAGAGCTTCCGTGGCATCCTCAAGGGCGTCGAGGGTGAGGATATCCTGTTCCAGGATGCTAAGGCCGGCGACGTCACCATCCCGTTCGCGCTGGTCGGCGATGCCAAGCTGATGCTGACCGATGCACTGATTTCTGCTACCATGCCGCTCTCCTCCGATGGGGCGGACGAGTTCGAAACCGAGGAATAAGGGTTTTATCGTCATGGCCAACGCCATTTCCGCCAATAAGGCCGAGCTGATCGCGATCGCCAACAGCGTCGCCAGCGAGAAGATGATCGACAAGGCGATCGTCATCGAGGCGATGGAAGATGCGATCCAGCGCGCCGCCCGTGCCCGTTACGGCGCCGAGAATGACATCCGTGCCAAGCTGGACCCGGACAGCGGCGACCTGCGCCTGTGGCGCGTCGTCGAGGTCGTCGAGGTGGTCGAGGATTATTTCAAGCAGGTGGACCTCAAGCAGGCCGCCAAGCTGAAGAAGGACGCCGTGGTCGGCGACTTCATCGTCGATCCGCTGCCCGCGATCGATCTGGGCCGTATCGACGCCCAGTCGGCCAAGCAGGTGATCTTCCAGAAGGTCCGCGACGCCGAGCGCGAGCGCCAGTTCGACGAGTTCAAGGACCGCGTGGGTGAAATCATCACCGGCGTCGTCAAGTCGGTCGAATTCGGCCATGTCGTCGTCAATCTGGGCCGCGCCGAAGGCGTGATCCGCCGCGACCAGCAGATCCCGCGCGAAGTGGTTCGCGTCGGCGACCGCATCCGGTCGGTCGTGCTGAACGTGCGCCGCGAAAATCGCGGTCCGCAGATCTTCCTCAGCCGCGCGCACCCCGAATTCATGAAGAAGCTGTTCGCGCAGGAAGTGCCCGAAATCTATGATGGCGTCATCACCATCATGGCCGCCGCCCGCGATCCGGGCTCGCGCGCCAAGATCGGCGTCATCAGCCGTGACAGCAGCATCGATCCGGTCGGCGCCTGCGTCGGCATGAAGGGTAGCCGCGTCCAGGCCGTCGTGCAGGAAATGCAGGGCGAAAAGATCGACATCATCCCCTGGTCGGAAGATACCGCGACTTTCGTCGTCAACGCGCTGCAGCCGGCCCAGGTCGCCCGCGTCGTCATCGACGAGGAAGAAGAGCGCATCGAAGTCGTCGTTCCCGACGATCAGCTGTCGCTCGCCATCGGTCGCCGCGGCCAGAATGTCCGCCTCGCTAGCCAGCTGACCGGCAAGGCGATCGACATCATGACCGAGGCCGACGCCAGCGAGAAGCGCCAGAAGGAATTCGTCAGCCGTTCGGAAATGTTCCAGAACGAACTGGACGTCGACGAGACGCTGTCGCAGCTGCTGGTCGCCGAAGGCTTTGGCGAGCTGGAAGAAGTCGCCTATGTCAGCGTCGAGGAACTGGCCGGGATCGAAGGTTTCGACGAGGACCTGGCTGCCGAGCTGCAGAGCCGTGCGCAGGAAGCGCTCGACCGTCGCGAACAGGCCGCCCGTGAAGAGCGTCAGGCGCTGGGCGTCGAGGACGCGCTGGCCGACATGCCGCACCTCACCGAAGCGATGCTGGTCACGCTCGGCAAGGCCGGCGTCAAGACGCTCGACGATCTCGCCGATCTGGCCACCGATGAACTGGTGCAGAAGAAGCGCGTCGACCAGCGTCGTCGCAAGTCGGACAGCGGCAATGAGGACAAGGGCGGCATCCTGGCCGCCTATGGTCTGACCGATGAGCAGGGCAATGAGATCATCATGGCCGCCCGCGCCCACTGGTTCGAAGGCGAGGAAGCGTAAGCCAAGATGCCTTTCGTCGACATCCGCCTGGCCGGTAGCGCGACTCGCGAGCAGAAAGCCGCGATCGTTGCTGACGTCACCCAGTCGCTCGTGGAGCGGCTGGGAAAGCCGGCGGCTGCCGTCCAGATCGTGATCTCGGAAGTCTCGACCGAAAATTATGCGGCCGGCGGTCAGTTGATCGCCGACCGCGCAATTTCTCCAAACAGGGAGGACGCCAATGCTGCGGACACTCCCCGATGAGAGAATAAGCCTACTCGACAGCGTTGGTCTTGCCCTTTTGTCCGTTTTGGCGGAGGGGCGCGCATGACCGAACGCAAATGCATATTGAGCGGCGACCGCGCCGATCCCGAAACGCTGATCCGCCTGGCCATCGGCCCTGAAGGGCAGGTGATGCCCGACGTCCGCGCCAAGGCGCCGGGCCGGGGCGCCTGGATCGGCGTGTCGCGGGCCGAACTGGAAACGGCGCTGGCCAAGGGCAAGCTCAAGGGGGCGCTCGCCCGCGCCTTCAAGGAAGGCGCTCTTGAAATTCCCGACAATCTTCCCGATCTGGTGGAGGCCGGGCTGCGGCAGGATCTGCTCAGCCGCCTGGGGCTGGAGGCTCGCGCCTCCATGCTGCTGACCGGATCGGAAAAGATCGACGTCGCATGCCGCAAGGGCATGGTGAAAATGCTGCTCCATGCCGCCGATGCGGGCACGGACGGCAATCGAAAACTGGACCAGGCCTTGCGCGTGGGACAGGAAGCGGAAGGCACGGATCTTGCGGGCATCGTCTTGCCTGTGGACCGGCACGCCCTATCTATGGCAATGGGGCGCGACAATGTCGTCCATATCGCGGTGACCGACTCGCGGGCGACAGTGCGCCTGCGTGCGGCTCTGGGCCGCTTGGAAAGCTATCTGGGATGCGCTACCGGGGCGCCGGTGCATGGGGAGCAGGACTCCGCCGATGCGCAGGCGCATGAGGCTGCATGGAATGATGCGTCGGCGGCTGCGCCGGCTGATGATGATGTGAAGGGTTAAACATAGTCGATGAGTGACAGCAACGAAGACAAGCCGGTTCTGGGCCGCAAGCCGCTGGGGATCAAGCGCACGGTCGAGTCCGGTCAGGTGCAGCAGCAGTTCAGCCATGGCCGCAAGAACACGGTCGTGGTTGAGGTGAAGCGGCGCCGCGTCCCCATGGGCAAGCCGGGTGAAAGCACCGGCGCTGCGCCCGCTGCTGCGCCCCAGGCTGATCCGACGCCGGCCGCGCCCGCAGCGCCGGCCGCACCCCGTCCCGCCGCGCCTGCGCCGCAGCAGCGCGCGCCGCAACCCGCCCCCGTGCGCCAGGCGCCGCCGCAGAGCCTGATGTCGCGTCAGGAACTGCAGGCCAAGCTGCTGCGCGAGGCCGAGGAAGCCCGCATGGCCGCGCTGGAAGATGCGCGCCGCCGTGAGGATGCCGCGCGCCTTGCCGCGAGCGAAGAAGAAAAGCGCCGCGCCGAGGAAAATCGCCAGGCTGCCGAAAATGCCGAGGTCGAGGCCGCCAAGGCTGCCGAAGCCGCCGAGCAGGCCAAGGCTGCCGAAGCCGCCAAGCCGGCTGCGCCGGTCGAGGCCCCGGCCGCGCCGGCTGCTGCAGCCGAGCCTGCCGCTGCTGCCCCGGCTGCGCCCGCCGCACCGGCCACCACCAGCTCGACCATGCCGCCGCCGCGCCGCTTCACCCCGGTCGCGCCGGTCAAACGCCCCGAACCGGCGAAGCCCGATCGTGCCAAGCGCAACGATGACAATCGCCGCCAGTCCGGCAAGCTGACCGTCACCCGCGCGCTTGCGGACGACGACAGCGCCCGTGCCCGCAGCCTCGCCGCGCTCAAGCGCGCTCGCGAGAAGGAACGTCGTGCCCATTATTCGGGCGGCAGCCAGCCGCGCGAGAAGCAGAGCCGCGACGTCGTGGTGCCCGAAAGCATCACCGTGCAGGAACTGGCCAACCGTATGGCCGAAAAGGGCGCGGACCTGGTCAAGGCCCTGTTCAAGATGGGCACCGCCGTCACGCTCAACCAGCCGATCGATCAGGATACGGCGGAGCTGCTGGTCGAGGAATTCGGCCACCGCATCCAGCGCGTGTCGGATGCCGACGTCGAAATCGGCATGGAAGGCGAGGCTGACGCACCCGAAACGCTCAAGCCGCGTGCCCCGGTCGTGACCATCATGGGCCATGTCGACCATGGCAAGACCTCGCTGCTCGACGCGCTGCGCGGCACCGACGTGGTGGCCGGCGAAAGCGGCGGCATCACCCAGCATATCGGCGCCTATCAGGTGAAGACGAAGAGCGGTGACCTCATCACCTTCCTCGATACGCCGGGTCACGAAGCCTTCTCGGAAATGCGTGCCCGTGGCGCGAACGTCACCGACATCGTCATCCTCGTGGTGGCGGCCGATGACGGCCTGATGCCGCAGACGATCGAAGCCATCAACCACACCAAGGCTGCTGGCGTGCCGATGATCGTCGCGATCAACAAGTGCGATAAGCCCGACGCCAACCCGCAGAAGGTGCGTGAGCGCCTGCTGAGCGAGGAAATCGTGGTCGAGGACATGGGCGGTGACGTCCAGGACGTGGAAGTGTCGGCGCTCAAGAAGACCGGCCTTGACGAACTGATCACCAAGATCCTGCTCCAGGCCGAGGTCATGGAACTGACCGCCAACCCCGATCGCGACGCCGAAGGCAATGTGATCGAGGCACAGCTCGACAAGGGCCGTGGTGCGGTTGCGACCGTGCTGGTCCGCAAGGGCACGCTGAAGATCGGCGACACCTTCGTCATCGGTTCGGAAAGCGGCAAGGTCCGCGCGATGATCAACGACAAGGGCCAGCAGGTTAAGGTCGCTGGTCCCTCGACCCCGGTCGAGGTTCTGGGTCTGTCGGGCGTGCCGATGGCCGGTGACCAGCTCACCGTCGTCGAGAATGAAGCCCGCGCCCGCGAAGTCGCTGCCTATCGTCAGGAACAGGCGACCAAGAAGCGCACCACGGCTGCCCCGACCAGCTTCGAGCATATGTTCTCGGCGCTGAACACCAAGGTCATCGAATATCCGGTGGTGGTGAAGGGCGACGTGCAGGGTTCGGTCGAAGCGATCGTGTCCTCGCTCAACCGCATCTCGACCGACGAGATCAAGGTTCGCATCCTGCATTCGGGCGTCGGTGCGATCACCGAGAGCGACGTCACGCTGGCCGCTGCCAGCCGCGCGCCGCTGATCGGCTTCAACGTCCGTCCCAATGCCAAGGCCCGTCAGCTCGCCGAGCGCGAGAAGATCAGCCTGCGCTACTATGACGTGATCTACGACCTGCTTGAGGAAGTTCGCGGCGAAATGGCTGGCCAGCTCGCCCCCGAACGGATCGAGACGATCGTCGGCCGCGCCGAGGTGCTGCAGGTCTTCCCGGCCGGCAAGAAGGACAAGGCCGCTGGTCTGCTCGTCCTCGACGGCATCATCCGCAAGGGTCTGGCCGCGCGCCTCACCCGCGACGATGTCATCGTATCGCGCACCAACATCGCGTCGCTGCGTCGCTTCAAGGACGATGTCTCCGAAGTCCGCGCCGGCATGGAGTGTGGTGCGGTCCTGCAGGACACCAACGACATCAAGCCGGGCGATACGCTCGAACTGTTCGAAGTCGAAGAGCGCGCACGCACGCTGTGAGTTACAGAAGGCCGGTCGAGGAATTTAGCTGTGAGCTAAATTTCTTGACCGGCCTTTGCCGTGCCTATAATTTGCGGATGTGGATATCCGCTTCTCGAAGACGGCGATGAGAGCGCTGCTGCGATCGAACAAGCGAACGCTTATTCGGCAGAAGATTGACGAGTTGGCGAACGATCCCGCATCGCTGGAAGCCAATGTGAAGCGTCTTCAGGGGCGCCCGGAATATCGCTTGCGGGTTCAGGACTGGCGCGTGATTTTCCGTTTTGATCAGGATATTCTGTGGATTGACGATATAGCGCCGCGCGGATCGGCTTATGAGGTGAACCCATGACCGTTCAGATTGTCGAGATCGCGGGCCAGAAGATCGCGATGCTGCCGATTGAGGATTATCAGCGGCTTGTCGAGATCGCGGAGGATAAGGCTGACATGATAGCAGCTGCAGAGGCTGAGGCGCGCCGCGATGAGGGCGAGGAATATCTTCCCGCGAAAGTGGTCGATGGAATGATGGCCGGGGAAAGCCCTTTACGCGCATGGCGAAAACATCGGGGCTTAACGCTGAAAGTTTTGGCGGAACGGGTGGGCTCGACGCATGCCCATCTCAGTAATGTAGAACGCAATAAGAGAAGCGCGAATGTGGAACTCTGGCGCAAGCTGGCCATGGAGTTGAATGTTTCGCTCGACGATATGTTTTTTAAGGTCTGACTATGGCTCAACAACAATCCGAAGGCCCCTCTGTCCGCCTGCTGCGCGTCGGCGAACAGGTGCGCCATGTCCTTTCCGACATTCTCCAGCGCGGCGACGTGCATGACGATGTGCTGAGCCAGCATGTGGTCAGCGTCACCGAAGTGCGCATGTCGCCCGACCTGCGCCACGCCACCGTCTTCATCAAGTCGCTGCTCGGCAAGGATGAGGAAGCGGTGCTCAAGGCGCTGCGCACCAACACCGCCTATCTCCAGCGCGAAGTCGCGCACCGCATCCGCCTCAAATATGCGGCGAAGCTCAAATTCCTGTCGGACGAGAGCTTCGACGAGGGCAGCCATATCGACAAGCTGCTCCGCGACCCCAAGGTTGCCCGCGACCTGGAGCAGGATGAGAGCGAAGATTGAAAGGCTGGCCCCCGGAGCGCTGTTCCGGGGGAGGGCTACGCCATGGCTGCGATGGAATTTTGAGAGCGTAAACGCGCGATCGCCTCGTCGGGCGTTTTACCTGTAGCAATCCAGGCTGGATGAGCCTGCCAAAACGCAGCTGCCTCCAGGTCATTGCCGCTGGGACCGTGGCTCATGATCCAGCCTATCCGCGAAGCCTCCTCGTAGGAGCGATCGCCCTCCGCCAGTGCAAGCCATGCCCCGCCACTATAGGCACCGCTATATCGGTCCTGCACGAGGACGATGGGATCGAGACAGGCTTCACGGGCTTGCGCGGTCGCCATGTGTTTGCTCCAGCAATTGTGTGGCGCGTCTTGCCATATCTTGTCCGGTCGCGGAATGTTTCCAGCGTCGACGCGACGGTGCGGCAGCGCTAACAGCGTCTTTCCCGGAACCGGAAGATCAAGAGGGGCAGACGCATGAAGATGAGCGGGATAATCAGTATGGCCGCCTTGGCATTGGCTACGCCCGCCATCGCCCGCGAACCCGCCACCCATCCCGCCGTCATCACCGATCCCGCGCCCGACGCCGCCAATCCCGCGCGGATGGACGCGTTCGTCCTTCCCTCGGGCGAGGGGGCGATGAATGCGGTCATGTATGTCGCGGCGGGCAGCGGCGTGCATCCGACCCTGCTGCTGCTGCACGGTTTTCCGGGCAATGAGCAGAATCTGGATCTGGCTCAGGCCGCGCGCCGCGCCGGCTGGAATGTTCTAACCCTCCATTATCGCGGATCGTGGGGCAGCCCCGGCATCTTTTCCTTCACCAACGCGGCGGAGGATGCGTTCAACGCGCTGCTGTTCCTGGAGGAAGCCTCGACCGTCGCCAAATATCGTATCGACACCAGCGCGATCGTGGTCGCCGGCCACAGCATGGGCGGCTTCATGGCGGCGGAGGCGGCGGCCGCAGAACCGCGCGTCGCCGGGCTGTTCCTGATCGATCCCTGGGATCCGGCCCAGACCGTTGCCGCGCTCGCCACGCCACAGGGGGAGGCCGGCTGGAAAGCGGAGGTGGCGGGCGACCTGCCGCCGCTGTCGGGCGCCAGCTATGAAAGCCTGACCGCCGAGATCAAGGGCGATGCGCAGAAGTTCGACCTTGGCCGCAAGCTGGTCGGCTATGGCCGCCGGCCGCTGACCATCATCGGCGCGGACCGGGGGATTGGCGCGATGGCGCGCAAGGTCGGGGCGGACGCCCAGTCGGCCAATCCCAATACCCGCCTGATGGTCTGGCCGACCGATCACAGCTTCTCCGACAAGCGGATCGCGCTCGCCGACGCGCTGGTGCGTTTCCTGGCTGGCGTTGCGCCCACGCTGCGCTAAAGCGCGGCCATGGCGAAGCTCTATTTCTATTATAGCTCGATGAATGCGGGCAAATCGACGACCCTGCTGCAGTCGAGCTTCAACTATCAGGAACGCGGCATGGCGACGATGCTGTGGACCGCGGCTGTCGACGATCGCTTCGGCCATGGCCGGATCGCCTCGCGCATCGGGCTGGAGGCGCAGGCGCATCTGTTCGAGCCGGGCGTCGACATGCTCGCCGCCATCGCCGCCCAGCATGACACGACACCACTGTCCTGTGTGCTGGTGGACGAGGCGCAGTTCCTGACCCGCGATCAGGTCTGGCAACTCGCCGCGGTCAGCGACAGCCTGGGCATTCCCGTCCTCTGCTATGGCCTGCGCACCGATTTCCAGGGGGAATTGTTCGAGGGCAGCGCCCATTTGCTCGGCCTCGCCGATGCGCTGACCGAGATCAAGACGGTGTGCGATTGCGGCCGCAAGGCGACGATGAACCTGCGTGTCGATGCGTCGGGACGCGCGATCCGCCAGGGCGCCCAGACCGAGATTGGCGGCAATGACCGTTATGTGGCGCTGTGCCGTCGCCATTTCGTCGAGCAGATGCGCGGATGAGCCGGATGGACGATCTGCTGGCGCCGATCGACGCGCCCGGCCTTCATCTGGAGCAGTTGGCCGACCATCATCGCGAGGCGTTGCGCGGGATTTGTCCGGTCGACGATCCGGTATGGGAGATTTATCCCGTGCGCTTTGCTGGACCGGATTTCGATGCCGCCTTCGACGCGACGCTGACCAGCGCAGACCGCAATGCCTTCCTGATCTTGGCGGATGGCCAGCCGGTCGGCATGTCAGGCTACCTCAATGTCCATCCCGCCGACAATGCGCTGGAAATCGGCCTCACCTATATGACGCCGGCCACCCGCGGCACCGGTCTCAATAGCCGGATCAAGCCCTTGCTGATCGGCCGGGCGCTGGCCTGCGGTTTCCATCGCATCGAACTTCGGGTCGACGCCCGCAACATACGCTCGCAAAGGGCGGTGGAGAAGCTGGGCGCCGTGCGCGAGGGCATATTGCGCAAGCAGCGCATCACCTGGACCGGCCATGTCCGCGACACGGTGATCTATTCGATCCTCGCCGACGAATGGGCCGCGCGCGCCGCCTGAACTTCAGTTGATGCCGGCAATCCAGTCAGGCAGTTCGCCCAGCCGTTCCAACTGGGTATAGCGGGCCGCGCCGATCGGCGGCTGTGCCCGCTCATGCGACCAGGCGCCCTCCTGCGGGATGAACGCGGCCCAGGCGCCGGCCTCCAGCGCCGGCAATATGTCCGACCGCATCGAATCGCCGGCCATCACCGCCTGTTCGGGGGCGATGCCATGGCGGGCGAACAGGGTGCGGAAAGTGTCGACCTTCTTGTCGCTGACGATCTCGATCCCGGAAAACAGGTCGCCCAGGCCCGATGCTGCCAGCTTGCTTTCCTGGTGCAGCAGGTCGCCCTTGGTCACCAGCACCAGCGGGCCTATGTCCGCCAGCCGCTCCAGCGTCTCCTCCACCCCGTCGAACAGCTCGACCGGATGGGCCAGCAGCACGCGGCCCGCCGCCAATATGTCCTGGATCATCGCGGTCGACAGCTGATCGCCGGCCAGTTCCACCGCCGCCTCGATCATCGATAGGGTGAAGCCCTTGGCGCCATAGCCATAGAGCGGCAGGTTGCGGATCTCGCAGGCGATCAGCCGCTCGCGCGTCACATCGACATCGGCAAAGGGCTGCAACATGTCGGTCAGCGCGTCCTGGGTCGCGTTGAAATGGCGCATATTGTGCCACAGCGTATCGTCGGCATCGAGGCAGATGAGCTTGATCGTCATGGGGCCGGAATAGCCGAGCGCGGGGCAGGGGGAAATGGCTGATCGGCAAGGCGTTTCATCCTTCCTTCCATTGGCCTCCGTTTCTCGACAGGCGCGAAACGAACGGACGTAAGGATGCGATAAGGGCTGACAGGGCAGGGCGGGCGCTATAGAGCGCGCCGCCATGCACGGCTGGATCATCCTCGACAAACCCCATGGCCTTGGCTCGACCCAGGCGGTCAGCGCAGTGAAGCGCGCGCTGCGGACCCAGCGCGAGGTGCTGGGCGGGACGGAGAAATGGAAGGTCGGCCATGGCGGCACGCTCGATCCGCTGGCGACCGGCGTGCTGCCGATCGCGATCGGCGAGGCGACCAAGCTGGCCGGCCGGATGCTCGACAGCGACAAGATCTATGATTTCACCATCGCCTTCGGCGCACAGACCGACACGCTCGATCTGGAGGGGAAGGTCATCGCGGAAAGCGAGGTGCGCCCGACGCTGACGCAGCTGGAAGCCATCCTGCCGCGCTTCACCGGCCCGATCGAGCAGGCGCCGCCCGCCTATAGCGCGATCCTGATCGACGGACAGCGCGCCTATGACCTCGCCCGCAAGGGGGAGGAAGTGGAGATGAAGACGCGATCGGTGACGATCCATGCGCTGGCGATCGCGGGGCAGGAACAGGAAGAGGGCGCACTCGCCTCCGTCACCCTGCGTGCCCATGTCTCCAAGGGCACCTATATCCGCTCCCTTGCCCGCGACATCGCGCTGGCGCTCGGCACGGTCGGCCATGTCACCATGTTGCGGCGGATCAAGGCCGGGCCCTTCACCCTGGAAACCGCGATTTCGCTGGACAAACTGGACGAAGCTGCTAGGGGCGGCGACATCGGCGAGCTTATGCTCCCGTTGACGGCAGGGCTGGACGATATCCCGGCTCTTGCAGTCTCTCCCGATGAAGCATTGGCACTCCGACAGGGGAAGATGCTCATGGGGAAACCGCACACCGGTCTCCTGCTGGCGATGTTGGGCGATACGCCCGTCGCGCTGGTGGAGTCCAGTGGCCCGGAGATCCGGGTGGTGCGCGGCTTCAATCTCTAGATACGAAAGGAAGCCCGATGTCGATCACTGCAGAGCGCAAGGAAGCGCTGATCAAGGAACATGCCCGCGTCGAAGGCGACACCGGTTCGCCGGAAGTCCAGGTTGCGATCCTGTCGGAGCGCATCTCGAACCTGACCGAGCATTTCAAGGGTCACCACAAGGATAACCACAGCCGTCGCGGCCTGCTGATGCTGGTCAACAAGCGTCGTTCGCTGCTGGACTATCTGAAGAAGAAGGATGCGGCTCGCTACACCGACCTCATCACCAAGCTGGGCCTGCGTAAGTAAGCCTGCTAATAAGGGACGGCCCCATTCGGGGCCGTTTCCGATTCTAACGGACGTCCTTTTGGGGATGTCATTCGGGACGGGCGCAATCCGGCGCCCCGTTTCGTTTCAGGGGCCACACGATGCTCCACAACCGCCGCGGACCGGTTTCGTCCGCATATGAGGCCCCGCCCGGCAATAGGGCCAGGTGGGCAAAGGAACATATATGTTCGATGTAAAGAAAGTTTCGATCGAGCTGGCCGGCAAGACGCTGACCCTCGAAACCGGCCGGATCGCGCGTCAGGCCGACGCCGCCGTGCTGGCAACCTATGGCGAAACCGTGGTGCTGTGCGCCGTGACCGCCGCCAAGTCGGTGAAGGACGGCCAGGACTTCTTCCCGCTGACCGTTCACTATCAGGAAAAATATTCGGCCGCCGGCCGCATTCCGGGTGGTTTCTTCAAGCGTGAGCGTGGCGCCACCGAGAAGGAAACCCTGGTTTCGCGCCTGATCGACCGTCCGATCCGCCCGCTCTTCCCCGAAGGCTTCTACAACGAAATCAACGTCATTGCCCAGGTGATGTCGTTCGATGGCGAGAGCGAGCCCGACATCGTCGCGATGATCGCTGCTTCCGCTGCCCTGACCCTGTCGGGCGTGCCCTTCATGGGTCCGATCGGCGCTGCCCGCGTCGGTTACAAGGATGGCGAATATCAGCTGAACCCGTCGCTGGACGAAGTGAAGACCGGCGAACTCGACCTGGTCGTCGCTGCCACCAGCAACGCCGTGATGATGGTCGAATCCGAAGCCAAGGAACTGTCGGAAGACGTCATGCTCGGCGCCGTCCTGTTCGCCCATGAAGCGAGCAAGAAGGTCGTCGACGCGATCATCCAGCTGGCCGAAAAGGCCGCCAAGGATCCGTGGGAAATGGCCAAGGGCGACGATCTCGGCGCGCTGAAGACCAAGCTCAAGGATCTGATCGGTGGCGACATCGCCGCCGCCTACAAGCTGACCGACAAGTCGGCCCGCTCGAACGCCCTGAACGAAGCCCGCGCCAAGGCGAAGGCGATGTTCACGGAAGACGGCCTCGACGCCCAGACCGTGATGGCCGGCATCAAGCTGACCAAGAAGCTGGAAGCCGAGATCGTCCGTGGCGCCATCCTGAAGGACGGCCAGCGCATCGACGGCCGCACCACCACCCAGATCCGTCCGATCGAGGCGATGGTCGGCTTCCTGCCGCGCACCCATGGTTCGGCCCTGTTCACCCGTGGCGAGACGCAGGCGATCTGCACCACCACGCTGGGCACCAAGGACGCCGAGCAGATGATCGACGGCCTCACTGGCCTGCACTATGAAAACTTCATGCTGCACTACAACTTCCCGCCCTATTCGGTCGGTGAAGTGGGCCGCTTCGGTGCGCCGGGTCGTCGTGAAGTCGGCCATGGCAAGCTCGCCTGGCGTGCGCTGCACCCGGTGCTGCCGACCAAGGACGAATTCCCCTACACCATCCGCGTTCTCTCGGACATCACCGAGTCGAACGGTTCCTCGTCGATGGCCACCGTCTGCGGTGGTTCGCTCTCGATGATGGATGCGGGCGTTCCGCTGAAGCGTCCGGTGTCGGGCATCGCCATGGGCCTGATCCTGGAAGGCAGCGACTTCGCCGTCATCTCGGACATCCTGGGCGACGAAGATCACCTTGGCGACATGGACTTCAAGGTCGCTGGCACCGAAGCCGGCATCACCACCATGCAGATGGACATCAAGGTTGCCGGCATCACGCAGGAAATCTTCGAGACCGCCCTGCGCCAGGCCAAGGAAGGTCGCGCCCACATCCTGGGTGAGATGAACAAGGCCCTGTCCTCGACCCGCACCGAACTGTCGGCGCACGCCCCGCGCATCGAGACGATCCAGATCGACAAGTCGAAGATCCGTGACGTCATCGGCACCGGCGGCAAGGTCATCCGCGAGATCGTCGCCGAAACCGGCGCCAAGGTCGACATCGACGACGAAGGCATCATCAAGATTTCGTCGTCCGACACCGCCCAGATCGAAGCTGCCAAGAAGTGGATTCTCGGCATCGTCGAGGAAGCGGAAGTCGGCAAGATCTACACCGGCAAGGTCGTCAACATCGTCGACTTCGGTGCGTTCGTGAACTTCATGGGTGGCAAGGACGGCCTCGTCCACGTCAGCGAAATGAAGAACGAGCGCGTCGAAAAGCCGACCGACGTCGTGTCGGAAGGCCAGGAAGTGAAGGTCAAGGTTCTCGAGATCGATCCGCGCGGCAAGGTTCGCCTGTCGATGCGCGTCGTCGACCAGGAAACCGGCGAGGAACTGGAAGATACCCGTCCGGCCCGCGAACCGCGTGAACCGCGCGGCGACCGTGGTGATCGCGGCGATCGTGGTCGCGGCCCGCGCCGTGACGGCGGCGACCGTGGCGGTCGTGGTGGCGATCGTGGCCCGCGCCGCGACCGTGGCCCGCGCAGCGAAGGCAAGGGCGACGATGACGGCTCCAACGCCGGTCTGCCCGACTTCCTGACCCAGGACTGATCGGCAGCATCATCGCTGACAGGAAAAGGGGGCGTCCGGCTTGGCCGGGCGCCCTTTTTCGTGACGAATCCCGTCAGGGCTGATTTCGATCAAGGCGCGGGGGGCGACATCTGATACGGTCGCGTCACGGTTCCGGGGGAATGTCCATGCAACGCAGCAATGAGCGGTTTGTCGAGCGCCTGCCGCTCGTGCTTCCAAGACCGGTCTATGGCTATGCGCTGAGCCTGTTGCTCTGCCTGCTCGCCTGGCTGGTGCGGGTTGCAGCGGAAACGCTGCTGCCGGTCGGCTATCCCTTCGTCACCTTCTTCCCGGCGGTCATCCTCTCCTCCTTCCTGTTCGGGGTGCGGCCGGGCATCTTCGCCGCCATCATCGGCGGGCTGCTGTCCTGGTATTGCTTCATCCCGCCCTTCTATGCGCTGGCCTTCAACCCCGGCGTCGCGATGGCGCTGATCTTCTACACGATGGTCGTGGCCGTCGACATATTGCTCATCCACTTCATGCAGCGCGCCAATTTCAACCTGGCGGTGGAGCGGGAGCGCAGCCGCGCCCTGGCCGAGAATCGCGAATTATTGTTCCGCGAACTCCAGCACCGCGTGTCGAACAATCTTCAGGTGGTGGCCGCCATGCTCTCGCTCCAGCGGCGCCAGATCGACAATGATGTCGCCCGTCGCGCGCTGGACGATGCCGCCGCCCGCCTCGCCCTGATTGGCAAGATCAGCCGCGCCCTCTATGATCCCTCGGGGCAGGGGCAGGAACTGCGCGCCTTCATGGTCATGCTCTGCGCCGATATCGTCGATGCGTCCGGCCGCACCGATATTGATTGCACCATCTGCGCGCCCGATGGCCTGTCGCTCGAACCCGATGTCATCGTGCCGCTGGCGCTGATCGTGGCGGAATCGGTCAGCAACGCGATCGAACATGGCCTGCCCGATCGCGCCGGCCGCGTCGCGGTGACGCTGGAACAGCAGACGGGCGGCGCGCTCCAACTGCGCATCGTCGACGACGGGCGCGGCCTGCCGGACGGGACCATGCCCGACGGACCGACCAGCATCGGCCTGCGCATTGCCGTCGCGCTGGCGCAGCAGCTTGGCGGCCGCTTCCGGCTGGAACCTGCGCCGGATGGCGGCGCCATGGCTTGCCTCGACCTGCCGCAACAGACGCGCTGACACGGCTTAACGTTCTGCAACATTCTGGCGCTTGGCGACGGCGATCCGCTCGGCTATGACCCGGCGCATGCTGACGAAAACCCTGACGCGCATCGGCGCGGCCACCACTCTGGTCCTGATCGCCTCGCCTGTGCTGACCGGCTGCTCCACATCGAAGAACAAGGCCGACACCCTCTACGTCGCCCGCGACGTGTCGACCCTCTACAACAGCGGCAAGGCCCGCCTCGATCGCGGCCAGTACAAGCTCGCCGCCGCACTGTTCGATGAGGTCGAGCGCCAGCATCCCTATTCGCCCTGGGCGCGCCGTGCGCAGCTCATGTCGGCGTTCAGCTATTATATGAACCGCGACTATCCGGAATCGATCGCGGCCTCGCAGCGCTTCCTGTCGATCCACACCGGCAACAAGGACGCGCCCTACGCTTATTATCTGATCGCGCTGTGCTATTATGAGCAGATTGCCGACGTCACCCGCGACCAGAAGATCACGCAGCAGGCGATGGATGCGCTGGGCGAACTGATCCGCCGCTATCCCGACACCCGCTATGCCGCCGACGCCCGTCTGAAGGTCGACCTGGTCAATGACCACCTCGCCGGCAAGGAAATGGAGCTGGGCCGCTTCTACCAGCGCCGGGGCCAGTGGCTCGCCGCCACGCTGCGCTTCCGCACCGTGATCGACAAGTTCCAGACCACCACCCACACGCCCGAAGCGCTGGAGCGTCTGGTCGAATCCTATCTCTCGCTCGGCATCCCGGCCGAAGCGCAGAAGGCCGCCGCCGTGCTGGGCCGCAACTATCCCGGCACCAAATGGTATGAGCGCAGCTACAAGCTGATGCAGCAGCATCCGGTCAAGAGCTGAGGCGCACGCTTTATTTGTTCCCCTTTTGTGCGATGGCAGGTAGACAGGCGCCATGCTGACCTCGCTTGCCATCCGCAATGTCGTGCTGATCGAGGCGCTGGACCTGGAGTTCGGCGCCGGCCTGTCCGTCCTCACCGGTGAAACCGGCGCGGGCAAGTCGATCCTGCTCGATTCGCTGGGGCTGGCATTGGGCGCCCGCGCCGACAGCGGCCTTGTCCGGGCAGGGGAGGCGCAGGCCAGCGTCACCGCCAGCTTCGATCCGCCGCCCGCCGGACATCGCGCCGCGCTGCTGCTGGCCGACAATGGCATCGAGATCGAAGCCGGTGAACCGCTGCTGATCCGCCGCACGGTGAAGGCCGATGGCGGCAGCCGCGCCTTCATCAACGACCAGGCCTGTTCTGCCGCGCTGCTGCGCGACCTGGGCGGCGCGCTGGTCGAGATCCACGGCCAGCATGACGATCGCGGCCTGCTCAACGCCCGCGGCCACCGCGCCCTGCTCGACACCTATGGCCGCTGCGAGGCGGAGGCGGTCGCCACCGCTTACACCGCTTGGCGCGCCGCCGCCGCCGATCTGGCGCAGGCGCGCGACACCGTCGCCAATGCCGCGCGCGATCGCGACTATCTCGACCATGCCGTCGCCGAACTGTCGAAATTCGCGCCCGAAGCCGGCGAGGAAGCGACTTTGGCGGAGGAGCGCGCGACCATGCAGAAGGGCGCGCGCCTGTCCGATGACCTGTCCGCCGTCACCGATTGCCTGACCGGCTCCGACGGTGGCCTTGCCCAGTTGCGGCAGGCCGCCCGCCGGCTCGACCGGATCGCGGGCGAATATGAACCGCTCTCCGCCGTGCTGGAGGCGCTGGACCGCGCCGTGATCGAAGCGGGCGAGGCGGAGGACAAGCTGGCCGAGGCGGCCGAGGCGCTGAGCTTCGACCCCGCCCGGCTGGACGCGATCGAGACCCGGCTGTTCGACCTGCGCGGCCTGGCCCGCAAGCATCAGGTCGCGCCCGACGATCTCGCCGCGCTGCGCGACGAGATGGCCGCCCGCCTCGCCGCGATCGAGGGTGGGGAGGAGCATATCGCCGCGCTCGAAGCCGATGTCGCGCAAAAGGCCGCAACCTATCGCGCCGCTGCCCAGGCGCTGTCGGCCGAACGCCAACTCGCCGCAGGCCGGCTCGATGCGGCGGTCGCGGGCGAACTGGCGCCGCTGAAGCTCGACGCCGCCCGCTTCCGCACCGTCGTAGCCCCGCTCGAAGAAGGGCAATGGAGCGGCGCCGGCATGGACCGGGTCGAGTTCGAGATTTCGACCAATCCCGGTGCCCCCTTCGCGCCGCTCGCCAAGATCGCCTCGGGCGGGGAACTGTCCCGCTTCATCCTCGCGCTCAAGGTTGCGCTGGCGGAGCGGGGCGGGGCCGACACGCTGATCTTCGACGAGATTGACCGGGGCGTCGGCGGCGCGGTGGCCGATGCGATCGGCGAGCGCCTGTCGCGCCTGGCACAGAGCAACCAGATCCTGGTCGTCACCCACAGCCCGCAGGTCGCGGCGCGCGGCGCCGGCCATATGCTGATCGCGAAATCGAGCGACGGCACGGTGACGCGCACCGGCGTCCATGCGCTGAGCGATGGCGAACGCCGCGAGGAAATCGCCCGCATGCTCTCCGGCGCGGAAATCACCGCTGAAGCCCGCGCACAGGCGGAACGGCTGCTGGAAGCTTGAGGCTTGCCAATTCGCGCGTTTCACATACCGTTCGGGCTGAGCGAAGTCGAAGCCTTCACCTGAGCGAAGCGAAGGCGCCTCGCTCCGCTCGGCGCGTCCTTCGACTTCGCTCAGGACGAACGGAGGGGATAGGATAGCCGCATGACCCATAATCGCAGAGACATGCTCGGCCTCACCGCCGCGACGCTGGCCGCAACGGCCATCCCCGCCGCTGCGCAGGAGGCAAAGCCGCGCTACGGCCTGATCGGCCAGATGCTCAGCACGCCGGGCAAGCGCGACGAACTGGTCGGTTATCTCAAGGATGCGATCGGCGCGATGCCCGGCTGCCTCTCCTATGTCGTCGCGCTCGACACCGCCAATCCCGATGCGCTCTGGATCACCGAGGTCTGGGACAGCCGCGAAAGCCACGCCGCCTCGCTGAAACTCCCCGCCGTCCGCGCTGCCATCGCCAAGGCGCGCCCGATCATCGCCGGCTTTCCCCAGCATTTCGAGACGGTGCCGGTGGCAGGAATCTGAATTCTGATATCATAGTTTCAACCGGGTGCCCGCCTTTGCAGGGCGCTCTCGACGAGGGCGTAGCGCATGCCACTTACGTTGGCGCAATTCCTATTTTCGATCCCTGTTACGCTGGGTGTGTTGTTTCTGCCGTTTTTCGTTGGAGGAATGTTGAAGAACCGTTCTTTGAAGCCACTTTTGATAGCTTATGTGATCGTCAGCGCGCTATTGGTGGCTTTTTTCTCTATCCTCGCCTTGTTTGAGCATCTGAATAAATGACTGATCCTACGCAAATTACCGAAGCCGAAGCCGCCAACCGCCTGATGCGCCTTGCCAGGGAGGTGGCGAAGCATAACCGCCTCTATCATGACCAGGACGCGCCGGAGATCAGCGACGCGGACTATGACGCGCTGATCCGCGAGAATAACGCGCTCGAGGCGGCCTTCCCGCACCTGATCCGCGCCGACTCGCCCAACGCACAGGTCGGCGCTGCCGCCACCTCGGCACTGAAGAAGGTGCCGCACGCGGTCCGCATGATGAGCCTCGACAATGGCTTTGCCGACGAGGATATCGCCGAGTTCGCCGCGCGCGTCCGCCGCTTCCTGGCACTGGCCGAGGATGCGCCGGTGGCGATGACCGCCGAACCGAAGATCGATGGCCTGTCCTGTTCGCTGCGCTATGAGCAGGGCAAACTGGTGCTGGCCGCGACCCGCGGCGACGGCACCACGGGTGAGGATGTCACCGCCAATGTCCGCACCATCGCCGACATCCCTGAGCGCCTGACCGGCGAAGCCATCCCCGACCTGTTCGAGGTGCGGGGCGAGGTCTATATGGCCAAGGCGGATTTCGTCGCCCTCAACCAGCGGCTGCTGGACGAGGCGGAGGATGCCGACAAGGCGCGCCAGTTCGCCAATCCGCGCAACGCGGCCGCCGGATCGCTGCGCCAGAAGGACGCCAGCGTCACTGCCAGCCGTCCCTTACGTTTCCTCGCCCATGGCTGGGGCGCCCATAGCGCGCTGCCCGCCGACACCCAGTTGGGCGTGATGCAGGCGATTGCGAGTTGGGGTCTGCCCGTGTCCGACATGCTGGTCTGCGTCGATAGCATCGACGCGATCCTGGCCCATTATCGCGCGATCGAACGCGCCCGCGCCGACCTGCCCTTCGACATTGACGGCGTCGTTTACAAGGTCGACCGGCTCGACTGGCAGCAGCGGCTCGGCTTCGTGGCCAAGGCGCCGCGCTGGGCGATCGCCCATAAATTCCCGGCCGAACGCGCCCAGACCACGCTGGAGGCGATCGACATCCAGGTCGGCCGCACCGGCAAGCTGACCCCGGTCGGGCGCCTGACCCCGGTGACGGTCGGCGGCGTCGTCGTCTCCAACGTCACGCTCCACAATGCCGACGAGATCGAACGGCTGGGCGTGCGGCCGGGCGACCGCATCGTCGTCCAGCGCGCCGGCGACGTCATCCCGCAGGTGGTCGACAATCTGACCCGCGACGAAGTACGCGAACCCTTTCCCTTCCCCACTCACTGCCCGGTCTGCGGATCGGAAGCGGTGCGCGAGGAGGAGGAAGTCGATTATCGCTGCACCGGCGGCCTGATCTGCGCCGCCCAGCGGTTCGAGCGGCTGCGCCATTTCGTCAGCCGCGCCGCGCTCGATATCGAGGGGCTGGGCGAAAAGACGATCGAGGAATTTCTCGACCTTGGCTGGATCAAGGAGCCGGCCGACATCTTCCGCCTGCGCACCCATGCCGGTGAACTGCTGGGGCGTGAGGGCTGGAAGGAAAAGTCGGTCGACAATCTGCTCGCCGCGATCGAGGCGAAGCGCGCGCCCGATGCCGCCAAGCTGCTGTTCGGCCTTGGCATCCGCCATGTCGGCGCCGTGACCGCGCGCGACCTGCTCAAGCGCTACACCACGCTTCCAGCGCTCCGCACCCTGGCCGACGAGATCATTGCCCTGCGCGATCAGGCCTATGAGACGCCGGCGAAGAAGGACAAGGCGATCGCCGAACATATCGGGGTCGAGAATGTCGGCGCTGCCGTGGGCCATGCGCTCGCCGATTTCTTCCACGAACCCCATAATGTCGAGGCGTGGGACGATCTGCTGAGCGAAGTGTCGCCGCCCGATTATGTCGTCGAGACCACCGCCAGCGCCGTCACCGGCAAGATCGTCGTCTTCACCGGCAAGCTGGAGACGATGAGCCGCGACGAGGCCAAGGCGCAAGCAGAGCGCCTGGGTGCCAAGGCGGCGGGATCGGTCAGTGCCAAGACCGATCTGGTCGTCGCCGGTCCGGGTGCGGGATCGAAGCTCAAGCAGGCGACGGCACTCGGTATCGAGGTGATTAGCGAAGAAGCCTGGGCTGACATCGTCAGGGCGGCAGGCTAGAGCATTTTCGAAGCAGATGGTATCATCTGCTGGCTCGGAAAATGCGGAAAATAAAAGGAAAGTAGAGCATCATCCATTCAGAATGAATGGATGATGCTCTATAGGGCGATCATCATGTCAAACAGCAACAACAGTGGCACCGTCCTGGTCGACGGCGCGCATTATGATTGGGAAGTGCGGCGCGAACCGCAATGGAGCGATGCCGATGGCTGGCGCGGCATGACCGTCGCCCTGCAGCAGCAGGGGACGCAGCGCGGCGCGGTGCTGGAATTTCCGCCGCCCAAGCGCCTGCTCAAAGGACTGGCGCGCGGCCGGCTCCAGATCAACGATGCCATCGTCGCGCGCGGCGTGCGCGCGGCGCTGGCGGCCGGCTGGGAACCGGAATCGCGCGGTAAGCCGATGCAGTTCATGGTCGACGCCGACGGCAATTGATGCCGGCGCCCCGGCGCGGGCGCTATCGTTCACGCAAATTTACCCAATCTTATCGCGTGGGGGCGTAGGGCAGGGGGATGATGGGGCAGGGCAGGACGCGATTGCAGGAACTGGACGCGCTGCGTGGCATCGCGGCCTTTTCCGTGCTGCTCTTCCATTATTTCAACATCTACCCCAAGCTCTTCCCGCATGGGCATCGCCTGCCGCCCTTGTTCGAACATGGCGGCTATGGCGTGCTGCTCTTCTTTGCCATTTCCGGCTTCGTCATCGCCTTCTCGCTGGAAGGAACGCGCAGCGCCGCCGATTTCGCGGTCAAGCGCTTCGCCCGGCTTTTCCCGGTCTATTGGGCCGCGATGGCGCTCTCGATCGGCATCGTCCTGCTGCTCGGCGCCGGCCAGTTGCTGCCGCCCGCCTGGGTGATCCCGGTCAACATGACGATGCTGCAGGGCTATTTCTATCTGCCTGCGGTCGACGGCGTCTACTGGACGCTGGGCGTCGAACTCGCCTTCTATTGCTGCATGCTGGCGATCTGGATGGGGCGCGGCTTTGCCCGGCTCGAATGGCTGCTGCTCGGCTGGCTCGCGATCAAGGCCGCAATCGCCGGCTGGCACGCCATGCCCAGCCGCCTCGTCATGCTGCTGGTGCTCGACTATATCCCCTTTTTCATCATCGGCATGCTCTTCTACCGCATCTGGTCGGGGCATCGTCGCTGGGGGCAACAGGCGCCCTTCTTCGTGGCGGCGCTGGCGACGATCGCCTGGGCCGACCCGCGCGAATATCTGGTCGCCGCGCTGCTGGTGATGGCGATCTTCGCCGCGATGCTGCGCGGCTGGCTGCCCTTCCTGCGCCATCGGCTGCTGCTCTGGCTGGGGGCGATCAGCTACGCGCTCTACCTCATCCACCATAATGCCGGGCTGGCGATCATGAACCTGGTCGATCGCGCCGGCCTGTCGACCTGGATCGGCTTCCTGCTGGCAACCGCTGCTTCGCTGCTGCTGGCGAGCGCGCTCACCTATGGCGTGGAGCGTCCCGCCGCCCGCCGCATCAACCGCTGGTGGCGTGAACGCACCGCGTCACAGGGCCAGCGCGCCACCCAGGCCGGTTAGGCGGCCTCGACCTCGCGCGCGTCATGCGCCCGGCGCGCATCCATGATCGCGCCGACATGGCCCTCGGCCCAGCGGGTGATCTGGTCCAATATGCCGATCAGCCCCTGCGCCATCTCCGTCAGCCGATATTCCACCGTCACGGGCACCGTGGCATAAGCCGCGCGGCTAACCAGTCCGTCGCGCTCCAGGCTTTTCAATGTCTGGGACAGCATCTTCTGCGAGATCGCGCCGATCCGCCGGCGCAGATCGTTGAATCGCACCGGCCCGTCCTTCAACGTCAGCATCACCAGCACCGCCCATTTGTCGCCGATCCGGTCCAGCACATGGCGGGTCGGGCAATCGGGATCATAGGCGTCGCCAGTGCGGGGCAGGGGCGTGGGCGCAGTCATGGCAGGCGGTTTCCTCGGCGTAACCAGGTGATGGCAAAGTGCCTTCTTGCGACCATGATATCAGGATCGCTATCTGGTTTCCATTGGTAACTACCCATGGAGAATGGAACATGAAGATCGCGATCATCGGCGGCAGCGGCCGTGCGGGGCGGGAAATCAGCGCGGAGCTGGCCCGCCGCGGACATCAGGTGACGGCGATCTCGCGCCATCCCGAACAGGCTGTGCAGGATGCCGGCGTCACCGCCATCGCTGGCGACGTCAATGATGCCGCCGCGCTCAGCGCGCTGCTCGCCGGCCATGATGCGGTGGTCAGCGCCGTCATGTTCGCTGACACCGATCCGGCATCGCTGGTCGGCGCGGTGCGTGCGTCGGGCGTGGCCCGCTATCTGGTGGTCGGCGGCGCCGGCAGCCTGGAGGTCGCGCCGGGCGTCAAGCTGATCGACACGCCAGACTTTCCCGAAGCCTATAAGGCCGAAGCTGGTCGCGGCGGCGATTTCCTCGCCTATCTGCGCGGCGTGGACGATCTCGACTGGACCTTCCTCTCGCCCTCCGCCCTGTTCTTCGTCGGTGATCGCAAGGGGACATTCCGTCTCGGCACCGACCAGCTGCTGGTCGATGGCGAGGGCAATAGCAGCATTTCCTATGCCGACTATGCCATCGCGCTCGTGGACGAGATCGAGGCGCCCCGGCACGTCCGCCAGCGCTTCACCGTGGGCTATTGATGGAATTCCTCCCCAAGCTTGGCTTGGGGAGGGGGACCGCCACAGGCGGTGGAGGGGCCGGTGCGTGACCTTGCATCATGCCCCTCCGTCCGTGCTTCCCGTTTCTCGACAGGCTCGAAACGAACGGAAGCTATGGAATGGGTGTCAGGCCACCCCCTCCAGCTTGTCCTGCGTCTTCGTGGCAAAGTCGCCCGCGTCATGCCGCTCGTGCAACTGATCCTCCAGCGGCCCGTTGGTCTTGTTGACGATCCGCCCGCGCTTCACCGCCGGGCGCGCATCGATCTGCTTCGCCCAGCGCAGCACGTTCTTGTAGCTGCCCGCGTCCAGAAACTCCGACGCGCCATAGACCCGGTTCAGCAGCACGCCCGCATACCAGGGCCACACCGCGATATCGGCGATCGAATATTCGTCGCCCGCCAGATATTCGTTGTCCGCCAGATGCCGGTCCAGCACGTCCAGCTGCCGCTTCACTTCCATCGTGTAGCGGTTGATCGGATATTCGTATTTTTCCGGCGCATAGGCGAAAAAATGGCCAAAGCCGCCGCCCAGGATCGGCGCGCTGCCCATCTGCCAGAACAGCCAACTCAGCGCCGCGGTGCGCTTGGCCGGATCGGTCGGCAGGAACTTGCCGAACTTCTCGGCCAGATAGAGCAGGATCGCGCCGGATTCGAACACGCGCTGCGGCGGCGACACGCTATGGTCCATCAGCGCGGGGATCTTGCTGTTGGGATTGACGTCGACAAAGCCGCTGCCGAACTGGTCGCCATCGCCGATGCGGATCAGCCAGGCATCATATTCGGCCTGCGTGACGCCCGCCTCCAGCAATTCCTCCAGCAGGATCGTCACCTTCTGCCCATTGGGCGTGCCCAGCGAATAGAGCTGGAGCGGATGCGGGCCGACCGGCAATGGCTTGTCATGGGTGGCGCCGGCGATCGGCCGGTTGATATTGGCAAAGGCGCCGCCCTTATCCTTGTCCCAAATCCAGACGGCGGGCGGGGTATAGCTGTCGGTCATGCAGGCATCGCTCCGATAAGGGCCTGTTCCAATAAAGGCCTGGGATGCCCGGCAGGTAGGAACGGCGCCCGCCCGCCGCAACCGAGCGCCGCTCAACCCCTGTTGATTATTTCTGCTAACCCGCTGCCTGCGTCCGCACCACCAGCACGCTGACCGGCGACTGGTGGATGATCGCCGACGCATTGGACCCCAGCATCTTGGATGTGAGCGAGGGCTGGTGCGACCCGATCACCACCAGGTCGGCCTTCAGCCGCGCCGCCTCGCTCAGCACCTCGTCGCGCACCCGCCCGCGCCGGGTCAGGAAATGGGTGCGATCGGGCGCCAGCCCGGCCTCGCTCGCCCATGTCTTCATCGCCGCCAGCGCATCACGCTCCTCATTCTCGTCGAAACTGCCGTCCAGCAGTTCGGAATAGCGGGTCGGCAGATAATAGCGGACATAGAGCAGATGGACGACGCCCTGGTGCCCCGCCACATCGGCCGCGCCGGCAATGGCGGCACGGGCGAGGTCAGGGGCGTTGACATCGACGGCGGCGACGATCGTGGCATAGGACATGGCGCTCTCCTCTTATCGCTTATGCGCCGTCCAACCATCGACGCGCGTGCGGGATGCCCCAGCCATCAAAGATTCCCGACCCGACATGAATAAGGACATACCGCAATCGCCGGGCAATGGGAGAGAGGCAAACTCGACCATTCCCACCCGTCGCTGAGATGGCGGAGTGGGGTGGATTTGCGACAGTCAGCTTTTGGAGAGAGGAGCGACGATAGCTTACCTTGGACAGTAAAAATCAAGCGGCAACAATCGTCGATAGCGAGCTTGCGCCA